>CAVEND010000115.1:0-4308 GCA_963616865.1 Faecalibacterium prausnitzii
CGGTGCGTCCGCTTCGCGAGCGAGGACGTGGGGCTCGCGGACCCGAACGCGCTCCTTTTGGCGAACGCCGTCTGGGACGCGTGCCACAACCTCGGCGTCCCGGAGTGCAACGTCCACTTGACCCAGATCGTCGTCTACCTGTCGCTCGCGCCCAAGTCGAACGCGATGGAGGAGGCGTATCTGCGGGCGGCGGGCGACGCGCAGACGCGGATGGCCGAACCCGTGCCGCTGCAGATCCGCAACGCGCCCACGCGCCTCATGAAGGAACTCGACTACGGCAAGGGCTACGAATACGCGCACGACACCGAGGCGAAGATCTCGCGCATGAGCTGCCTGCCCGAGTCCCTCGCCTCGCGCCGCTACTACACGCCCTGCGGCCTTGGGCGCGAGGCGCAGATGAAACAGCGTCTCGCGGCGATCCGCGACTGGCGCGAGGGGCGGACGGAGGAGTCGCCATTCCTGTCAAAGGCATACGCCAAATGAGACGCGCCGAACTCCTCGCACCCGCCGGCGACTTCGCCACGGCGCGCGCCGCGTTCGCGGCCGGCGCGGACGCCGTCTACTGCGGGCTCAAATCGTTCTCCGCGCGCGCGTTCGCGACGAACTTCTCGTTGGAGGAACTTTCGGATCTCCTGCGGCTCGCGAAAGACGGCGACAAGCGCGTTTACGTCACGCTCAACACGCTCCTTGGCGAACGCGACTTGAAGGCGACCGTCGAGACGCTGGCGCGGTTGGAGGAGTGTCCGGTGGACGGCCTCATCGTGCAGGACTTGGGGCTGGCGCGTCTCGTGCGGACGCATTTCCCGCGTCTGCCGCTCCACGCCTCGACGCAGCTTGGCGCCCACAACTTGGAAGGGGTGCTCGCGCTGAAGGAGCTGGGCTTCACCCGCGTCGTCCTCGCCCGCGAACTTCCGCTTGCGGACATCTCCTCCATCGCCTCGCGGTGCGGCGACATGGAGATCGAGTGCTTCATCCACGGGGCCTTGTGCTACTCGCTGTCGGGGCTGTGCCTCTTCGGCGCGATGGAGAAGGGGCGGAGCGGCAACCGTGGCGCGTGTCCCTACTGCTGCCGTCTGCCCGTCGCGGATGGGAAGGGCGGCAAATCGTTCCCGTTCTCGATGAAGGATCTGCGCCTTGGCGAGGATGTCCGCCGTCTCGTCGCGGCGGGTGTCGCGTCCTTGAAGATCGAAGGGCGCATGAAGTCGCCGCTCTACGTCGCGAGCGTGACGCGCTACTACCGCGACATCTTGGACGAAGCCAAGCCGACCGTGACGACCGAGGATTTGGAGACGGTCTTTTCGCGGCGGACGACACGCCTTTCCTTCGACCGTCCGCACACGGCGCCGTCATCGGAAGATGTCATCGACTCGAAGTCGCTCGGACACTTGGGCGCCTTCATCGGCGTGGTGAAGAAAGTGACACGCGACCGCGAGGGCGTCGCGTGGCTGCGCTTCCACACCGCCCGCGCCCTCGAACGGCACGACGGCCTCCAGTTCGACGTCTTGACATCCGCGAACCGCCCCTTGGGAATCGGCATCCAGGAGATGCGCACGGCGTTGTCGCGGCAAAACGCCTTCCGCGTGCCCGCCCATTCGGACGTGGAAGTGCGCCTCGACGGCGACATTGTTCGCGCCATCCGTCCGGGGCTGAAGATTTACTGCTCGATGTCGAACGCGGTCAAGAACCGCTTCCCCATCCCCTCGTTCCGCCGAAGCGCGTTCTTGGGGCTCCTGCCGTTGGCGATCCGCGCCACTCTCTCGGAAACGGGCGTGGAGATTGTGGGCACTCTCCCCACGCTCGCGCTTGAAGCGCGTGTCTCGCTTGCCCAGCCGCTCGCGGCGGCGCGGGATGTTGAGAAAGTCCGCGACGCGGCGGAAACAGCGTTTCGCAAACTCGGCGAAAGCCTTTATTTCCTTGACTCGTTCGACTTTGAGGACCCGTCATCGCGTTTCGTTCCGTCAAGCCTCTTCAACGACCTTCGCCGCCAGTTGCTGGAGCGTCTCGACGCGGCGCGGGAAGCGCGATGTCTCGCGAAGGTGGAATCGGCGCGCGCGGCGGTGGACGATGCGCTCGCGGCGCGTTCGGGTGGCGACGAGGCGCGGGCGTGTCGCCGCGTGAAGATCCGCTCCGACCAAGAAATCCCGGAAGGCGCGTGGGATGAGGTTGTCGTCGCCCTCTCCCGAAAAGATCTCGACATCGACTGGCCGACCGCAACGCGCCTCGCGCTCCCGGTCTACACGGCGGAATCGGATTTCCCCGCCGTGCGGCGGCAGGTGAAGCGTCTTCTCGCGCGTGGCTACGACAGGTGGGAGGCGGCGGATCTCGCGACGCTGCGCCTTTTGAAGAACCTCGGCGTCCGCGACATCACCGCCGACTGGACGCTTTACGCGCTCAACCCCGTCGCCCTCGCCGCGCTCGTCGATCTCGGCGTCCGCCGCGTCGTCGTCAGCCCCGAAGCGTCGGCGGCGGAGAAGTCGTCGCTCGCGCTTCACCCCGCGTTCGTCGAGTTCCTCGCCCGTCAGTCGACGCCGCTTTTCCTCTCGCTTCACGCGCCCGACGGCGCGGCCTCGTCAAGATGCCTCGCGACGTTCGAGCGGGACGGGCTCGTTGTGACGACGGCCGTGGCGCCGCGTGTTTTCGAGGTGCCGAAAGGATGCGCCTCGCGGTTCGATTTCTCGTGGGAGGCGCTGTGATCCTCGTTTCGTGTTTTCGGAAGTTCCGCGAGATCGGCTGGTTCCTCCCCGGCTTTCTCCTCTACGCGGCGTTCCCCCCGATGTGCGAGGTCTCGGACGTCCTCTTCGCGCTCGTCCCCCTGATGATCCTCTCGCGCCACGCCGCGCCGTCGGTCTCGGCGAAACGCTGGTTTCAGAGCGGCCTCTTCTTCTGGGTCGCGACGCTTTCGTGGATGCCCGCCATCGTCAAGAACGGCGGGCCGTGGCCGCTCGTCCTCCTCGGCTGGGGTGCGCTCTCCGCCTACTGCGCCGCCTATTTCGCCGCGTATGGCTGGTTGAGCGCGGTGTATTGGCGGTGGGCGGCCGCCTCGCCGACGAACTTTCTCGCGAAGAGGCTCTTGGGGGTCCTCCTCGTCGAACCCATCCTGTGGGCGGGGCTGGAGCTCACGCGCTCGCGCTTCCTCGGCGGCTTCGCGTGGAATCAGCTGGGCGTCGTTCCCGCCAACGCGGGCTTTGGACTCCCCGCGAGCGTGGGCGGCGTCTACGTGCTCAGCGTCGTCGTCGTTCTCATCAACGGCACCTTCGCCGGCATCGGCGAGCGCATCTGGGCGAGTTGCCGCGTCTATCTGAAAAAGACGCCCGCCGCCGCGTCCGCCTCGTGGGTGCGCAGTTTCGAGACCGTCCTCCCGCTTGTGCTCGTCTGCGCCCTCTACGCCTTCTCCCGCAACGTGTCTTCGTCTCGCGAGACGACATCGGGGCGGACGCTCAATGTCGCGCTCGTCCAACGCAACTTCCCCTGCGTCTTCCAAGCGGCGGCGGAAGACCCCCTCGCGGTCTACGAGCGGCTGTTCGACCGCGTGTCGCTGTGGCGGCCCGACCTCCTGCTCTTGCCTGAAAGCGCGTTGAGCGAGTTTGGCTCGATGGACTCCAAGGGGGCGCGGTCGTTCACGCGGTTCGCCTTGGAGGCTTCCCAATCATCCGCACTGCTCGCGGGCGGCACGCGGATCGAGGCCACGCGGATCTTCAATTCGGCGCAACTTTGCCAAACGCGCTCGGACGGCTCGCTTGAGTCGTCCACCTACGACAAGGTTCACCTCGTGCCGTTCGGCGAGTTCATCCCCGGCGACAAGATCTTCCCCGCCCTCCAACGCCTCGCGCCGGTCGGCTCGTGCCACGCGGGAGAGGAGAAACTGCTCTCGCTCGCCCACGGGGGAACGACCATTCCCTTCGCCGTCGCCATTTGCTTCGAGGACACGGATTCCGCCTTGATGCGCCGGGCGGCGAAACGCGGCGCGAGGTTCTTGGCGTTCATCACGAACGACAGCTGGTTCTCGCGCTCGAACGAACCGCTCGCCCACGCTTGGCAGGCGACGGCCCGCGCCATCGAGACGGGGCTTCCCGTTTTGCGCGTCGGCAACTCCGGCGTGACGGGCGTTGTGCGGCCCGACGGAAAAACCTCGTTCCTCGTGGGCGAGGACGCGCGGCCGCTCGTGGACGAGGGCGGAACGTTCTTCGACCGCGTGGCGATCCCCGACGCGCCGCCGCTCACGCCCTACGTCCGCTTTGGCGACGCGCCGTTGACCGTCGCGTTCCTTCTCGTCGTGGCGGGGCTTCTGTTCTTGTCGCGTCGGCGCGA
>CAVEND010000116.1:0-4263 GCA_963616865.1 Faecalibacterium prausnitzii
GCTCTTGCGCATGAAATGCGATTTATGATATACTATTAAAGTTTCTGTCTCGACAGAGGCCACTTTAGCTCAGTTGGTAGAGCACTTCCTTGGTAAGGAAGAGGTCGGCGGTCCGATTCCGCTAGGTGGCTCCACGTCGGGACAGGGGCAACAGGAAACAACACAACTCACAGGAGCTAAAAATGGCTAAGGAAACATTCGATCGCGGCGGCAAGCCGCACGTGAACGTCGGCACCATCGGCCACGTCGACCACGGCAAAACCACTCTCACGGCCGCCATCACCCACGTTCAGTCCCTGAAGGGCCTTTGCGAGGAGATCAAGTATGACCAGGTCGCCAAGGCCTCCGAGTCCGCCGGCCGCCGCGACGCGACGAAGATCCTGACGATCGCCTCCTCCCACGTCGAATACGCGACGGCGAACCGCCACTACGCGCACGTCGACTGCCCCGGCCACGCCGACTACGTGAAGAACATGATCACCGGCGCGGCGCAGATGGACGGCGCGATCCTCGTCGTCTCCGCCGTCGACGGCCCGATGCCGCAGACCCGCGAGCACGTGCTGCTCGCCCGCCAGGTCGGCGTCCCGAAGATCGTCGTCTTCCTCAACAAGTGCGACCTCGTCGACGACCCGGAGATGCTCGACCTCGTCGAGATGGAAGTCCGCGAGCTCCTCTCCAAGTATGACTACGACGGCGACAACGCCCCCGTCATCCGTGGCGCGGCGTATCCCGCCACGCAGGCCGCCTCGGCGGACGATCCCGCGTGCAAGTGCATCGACGAGCTCATGAACGCGCTCGACACCTACATCCCCGAGCCCGTCCGCGAGCTTGACAAGCCGTTCCTCATGCCGATCGAGGACATCTTCTCGATCGAGGGCCGCGGCACGGTCGTCACGGGCCGCGTCGAGCGTGGCTGCATCAAGGTTGGCGAGGACGTCGAGATCGTCGGCCTCAAGCCGACGCAGAAGACGGCCGTCACGGGCGTCGAGATGTTCCGCAAGCTCCTCGACCAGGGTCAGGCCGGCGACAACATCGGCACGCTCCTTCGCGGCACGAAGAAGGAGGACGTCGAGCGCGGCCAGGTTCTCGCGAAGCCGGGCTCCATCACGCCCCACACCGAGTTCAAGGGCCAGGTCTACGTCCTCACGAAGGACGAGGGCGGCCGCCACACGGCGTTCATGAAGGGCTACCGTCCCCAGTTCTACATCCGCACGACGGACGTGACGGGCGACATCCAGCTCCCCGAGGGCGTCGAGATGGTCATGCCGGGCGACAACGTGGAAATCACGGTCAAGCTCATCGCGCCCGTCGCGCTTGAGGAGAAGATGCGCTTCGCGATCCGCGAGGGCGGCCGCACGGTCGGCGCCGGCACGGTCTCGGCGATCATCAAGTAAGTCGGACACGTCCTGTGAGAGGCCTGCCCGCCTCTGGGCGCCGAAAGTGGTCGGCGTCCGAGGGCGGGCGGGCTTGACGGACACAAGCAAGGGAAATTGAAAATGCGCGAACTGGCTATCTTGGCGTGTGGCGACTGCAAGAGGCGCAACTACACGACGACCCGCAACAAGAAGACGATGACGGAGCGTCTGGAGAAGGTGAAGTTCTGCCCGCACTGCCGCAAGCGCACGACTCACAAGGAGACGAAGTAACTCTCCACATTAGGGTAGTAGCACAACGGCAGTGCAGCGGTCTCCAAAACCGCCCATGGGGGTTCGATTCCCTCCTACCCTGCCAACGACAAGGGACGTGAAAATGAGCATCATCAAGAAGACAAAGGAGTATTTCCAAGGCGTGAGCGCGGAGGCCAAGCGCGTGACGTGGCCGGGCAAGCGCGAGCTTTGGGAGTCCACGCTCGTCGTCATCTCGTTCATTTTCATTCTCGCCGCGACGACGCTTGTGTGCGACAAGGTCATCGAGGGTTTTCTCAAGATTGTTCACGCGGGGGCCTGAAGCTATGGAAAAGCAGTGGTTTGTGCTCCACACGCTGACGGGGCAGGAGAACAAGGCGCAGAAGTCCATCCTCGCGCGCGTCAAGCTCGAGCACATGGAGGATTACGTCGGGCAGTGCGAGATCCCGACCGAGCGCGTGACGGAGAAGAAGAACGGGAAGAAGCGGACGTTCGTCAAGAAGTTCTTCCCCGGCTACGTCCTGTGCGAACTCGCGCTCTACGACGAGTCGCGTGGGCTTGACGAGAACGGCAAGAAGGCGATTTACGAGCGGACGTGGCAGTTTCTCCGCGAGACGCCGGGTGTCATCGGCTTCGTGGGCGGCGACCGCCCGCAGCCGCTCAAGAAGCAGGAAGTGGACGCGATCCTCCTCGACAAGCCGTCGGGGACGGCCCCGGTCGCGCGTCCGAAGGTGAGTTTCAACGTCGACGAGACGGTGAAGATCGTTGATGGCGCGTTCATGGGCTTGACGGGCCAGATCAGCATGGTGGATCCCGACAGGGACAAGCTCAAGGTCGAGGTTCAAGTCTTCGGCCGCAAGGTCCCCGTCGACGTCGAATACTGGCAGGTCGAGAAGGTCTCGATTGAGGAGACGTTCCCATCCGCTGAAAAGTAGACGATAGGTTTTGCGATCCGTTCGCACCGGGCAGGATCCCCGGGAGGAGTCGCACGAAAAAGAAGGAAAGAGGCAACACATGGCCAAGAAGGTAACAGGAGTCGTCAAACTCCAGATCCCGGCCGGCGCGGCGAATCCCGCGCCCCCCGTGGGTCCCGCGCTCGGTTCCGCCGGCGTGAACATCATGCAGTTCTGCAAGGAGTTCAACGCCAAGACGGCGAAGGATTCCGGGCTCGTCATCCCCGTGATCATCACGGTCTACCAGGATCGCAGCTTCTCGCTGCAGTTCAAGTCGCCGCCCGCGTCGGTGCTCCTGAAGAAGGAAGCCGGCCTCGCGAAGGGCAGCGGCGTCCCCAACAAGAACAAGGTTGGCAAGGTCACGAAGGCGCAGCTTCTGAAGATCGTCGAGATGAAGAAGGCCGACCTCAACACGGATGACCCCGAGCAGGCCGTCAAGATGATCGCCGGCACGGCGCGCAACATGGGAATCGAGGTGGTCGAATGAGCAAGCACGGAAAGAAGTATTTCAACGCGCTGAAGAAGGCCCCGAAGAAGGCCGTCTCCCTCGCGGACGCCGTCAAGTTCGTCAAGGACAACGCCGGCGCGAAGTTCGACGAGACCGTCGACGTCTACTTCCATCTCGGCAAGGAGCTCACGAAGGGCGACACGGCCGTGCGCGGCACGGTCAAGCTTCCCCACGGCTCGGGCAAGACGGTGCGCGTCGCGGTCTTCGCGGGCGGTGACGCGGCCGAGGCGGCCAAGGCGGCCGGCGCCGATTTCGTCGGCCTCGCCGACTTGATCGAGAAGGTCACGAAGGAGAGCTGGTGCGACTTCGACGTCGCCATCGCGACCGTCGAGGCCATGAAGGAAGTGCGCAAGTGCGCGCGCATCCTCGGCCCCCGCGGCCTCATGCCGAACCCGAAGACCGGCACGGTCACGGACGACACGGCGACGGCCGTCAAGGAGGCGAAGGGCGGCAAGGTCGACTTCCGCATGGACAAGACGGGCAACCTCGCCGTCATCGCCGGCAAGCGCTCCTTCGAGGAGGCGCAGCTCGTCCAGAACGTCAAGGCCATCGTCTCGGCCGTGAACGCGGCCAAGCCCGACAAGGTCAAGGGCGCGTTCATCAAATCAATGACAATCGCCTCGACGATGGGCGTGGGCATTCCCGTGCTGACGGCCATCGAGGCCGAATAATTTTGGAGGTGACTGAAAATGCGTGTTGAAAAAGTTGCCATTCTGGACGAGGTCGTCGCGCGGGTCAAGGACTCCGACTACTGCTTCGTCGTCAACCACGGCGGCGTGACGGTCGCGCAGTTCGCGAAGCTCCGCAAGGCCCTTCGCGCGGTTGACAGCCGCCTGCTCGTCGTCAAGAACACCTTCCTCGCGAAAGTCGCCAAGGAAAAGGGCTGGAGCGACGAGGTGAACGCGATGTTCACGGGCAATTCCGCGATCGTCACGGGTCACGGCGAGCCGACGGCCGTCGCGAAGGCGATCATGGAGTTCGTCAAGGACTCGGCGGGCAAGGCGTCGGTCAAGGGCGCGGACTACGACAACAAGATCGTGGACGCGGCGATGGTCGAGGCGCTCTCGAAGGTGCCCGGCAAGAACGAGCTTCGTGCGACGTTGCTCATGCTCCTCAAGGAGCCGGCGACGCGCCTGGCGCGTGTCCTCGCCGAGAAGGCCAAGAAGGGCGGCGACGC
>CAVEND010000117.1:0-4243 GCA_963616865.1 Faecalibacterium prausnitzii
AGACCAAAAAGAAGCGCCGCTTGGATTCCGCGACATCAAGATCTCCGTCGAGAGCAAGGAAAAGCCCTTCTGCCTCGTGATCCAGTGAGGCTTGCCCTATCGCTCCCATCGCGCTCGTTCCGCCCAAGGCGGAGAAAATATGGTAAAATATAGTTTTTAGGAGAAACCAAACGATGAGCATTTTCAAAGCCTATGACATTCGCGGCATCTACGGAACCGAGGTGACACGCGACGATTTCTACCGCATCGCCCGCGCCTACGCGCGGTTCTGCGGCTTCCCCGGCCAGAACGCGAAGGTCGTCGTCGCGCGCGACTGCCGCACGTCGTCCCCCGCCTTGTTCGAGGCGTTCGCGAAGGGCCTCCTCGACGAGGGCGTGGACGTCATCGACATCGGCCTCGCCTCGACGCCCATGAGCTATTTCGCCAACGCCTCCCTCCACGCGGACGGCTCGGTGATGATCACGGCCTCCCACAACACGAAGGAGTGGAACGGGTGCAAGCTCTGCAAGGCGAACGCCGTGCCGATCTCCGGCGCGACGGGCATCCAGGACATCGAGCGGATCTACAAGACGCTGACGGTCGACTTGCCGCCGACGGGCGTGGGCGAACTGACGAGAGTCGACGTGAGCGACGCGTATGCCGCGCACGTCAAGGCGTTCGCGCACCTCAAGCGGCCGCTCCACGTCGCCGTCGATTTCGCGAACGGCATGGGCATCGCGGAGTCGTGCGCCTTCAAGGGCACGGATCTCACCTACGACGCGCTCTACGCCGACTTCGACGGCGCGTTTCCGAACCACGACGCGAACCCGCTCCACGTCGAGACGCTCCGCGACTTGCAGGCCCTCATGCGGGCGAACCCCGGCAAATACGCCTTTGGCGTCGCCTACGACGGTGACGCCGACCGCGCCGGCTTCCTCGACGAGAAGGGCGACGTCATCCCGATGGATTTCGTGACGGCCCTCATCTCGAAGGACTTGCTCGCGTCGAACCCCGGCCGCGTCTGCTTCTACGACCTCCGCTCCTCGAAGGTCTGCGAGGAGGTCATCGCCGCAGCGGGAGGCGTGCCGATGATGTCGCGCGTCGGGCACTCGTTCATCAAGGAGCAGATGCGCGCGAACAACGCGATCTTCGCCGGGGAACTCTCCGGGCACTACTACTTCCAGGCGAACTCGACGGCGGAGTCGAGTTCGATGGCGACGTTCGCGCTCGCGAACATCGTCTCGGCGAGCGACAAGCCCCTCTCCGAACTCGTCGCGCCGCTCCGCAAATACGCGCAGTCCGGCGAGATCAACTCGCGCACGACCACGCCGCCCGCCGAGATCCTCGCGAAGGTCAAGAGCCTCTACGCCGACAAGGCCCGCGTCTTTGAGCTCGACGGCGTGTCGGTCGATGCGTGGGAGACGGACGGCTACTGGGCGAACGTGCGGATGTCGAACACGGAGCCGCTCGTGCGGTTGAACCTCGAAGGGAAGACGCAGGCGATCATGGAGGCGAAGCGCGATGAATTTCTCGCCGTCATCCGCGCTTAAGTTCCTCCTCCTCCCCGCCCTCGCGCTCCTCGCGTCGTGCGGGCCTGACGACGGCAGCCGCGCCTTGGCGCGGGCGCGTGAGGCGGTCGCCGCAGGTCGCGACAAGAAGGCGCGCGAATCGTTCGAGACGTGCCTCGACAAGAATCCCGCGAACGTCGAGGCCGCCGTCGGACTCGCGCTCCTTTTGTTGCGCCAAGGCGAACTGCCCCTCGCGGAGGAGCGCATCGAGGCGGCGGCCGCGCTCGATGGGGAAAGCGTCGACGTGAAACTCTTGCGCGCGCAAATCGCGTGGCACCGCAAGGACGACGAGAAGGCCGCGTCCCTCTACACTTCGCTCGCCCAAGATCCGTCGCTCTCGCCCGCGATCCGCTCGCAGGCGTGGACGGAACTTGGCATCGTGCAGATGGCGGGCAACGAGTTCGACCTCGCGCGCGTCTCCTTCCTCCACGCGATGCGCCTCGACAAGTTCAACGCCGCGACGCAGTATCACCTCGGCCTCCTCTACCGCTACGCGCCGTTCGCCTACCTGAACGCCGCCCGCGCCGCCTTCGAGAAGTTCGTCTACTTGTCGGGCGAGTCGGACGCGCGTGTCCAAAAGGTCTGCCAGACGGTCATCCCCGCGCTCAAACAGGACATCGCGCAGGAGACCGCCTCGATTCCGGGGGTGGGCACGCGCAACAGCGCGTTGTGCGCCCAAAGCCTCTCGCGGGCCGACAAGGCGTGGAAGAAGGGGTCGTTCAAGACGGCGCTCGCCGAGTATCGCAAGGCGGAGGCCGCGGACCCCCTCTCCGTTCCCGCCGCGCTGGGGCTCGCCCGCGCGCTCGTCAAGACCGACTCCTCGAAAGCCGCCGGCAAGGAGGCCTTGACGCACTACCGCCGCGCCTGTCTGCTCCGTCCGGGAGCGGTCGCCGTTTTCTTGGAGGCCGGGGCCCTCGCCGAGCGGGTGGGGCAAATCGTGACGGCGCGTGAGATCTACTCGCGGGCGCTCGCCGTCCAGCCGACGTCGGCGGACGCCTTGGACGGCCTTGTCCGCGTCCTCCGCAAGGCGGGTCAGAAGAAGGTCGCCTCGGCCTATCAGGCGTATCGCGACGCGCTGAAAGAGAAACCCTGATGGATCTCACCGTTCTCGACTACGCGATTCTCGTCGTGACGCTCGCAAGCCTCGTGGGCGGGCTTTTCTTCGGCTTCTCCGGGGCGTTGTCGTTCTTGGCGGGGCTGTTGGCCTCGGCCTTTTTCGCCACCTTCGCGTGGGGCTCGGCCGCGTCGCTCGTGCCGTCGGCGCCGGGACGCGCGGCGGCCGTCGGCATCCTCTCGCTGCTCATCTTCGGCCTTGTCCGCATCGTCGTGCGCAAGGTCGTGCGGGGTCTCGTCGCGCAGCCCGGCGACGCGCTTTTGGGGGCCGTCTTCTCGGCGCTTTCGGGGGCGATCCTCTCGTGCGCCGGCGCGTGGGCGCTCATGACCTTCTTCCCGCAGCAAGATGGTTTCACCTCGTCGCTGTTGAACAGATTCCTCTCCTTCCTGTGATATGCCCTCCTCTTCCCCCATCCTCGACGTCCGCCACCTGAAAGTCCATTTCCCGATCAAGAAGGGCGTCTTCGCGCGGACGGTCGGCGTCGTGAAGGCCGTGGACGATGTCTCGTTCGTCTTGAAGCGCGGCGAGACGCTGGGCGTCGTGGGCGAGTCGGGGTGCGGCAAATCGACGACGAGCCGCGCCATCCTGGGGCTTGTGAAGCCGACGGCGGGCGAGATTTTCTTCAATGGGACGCGCGTCGAGGAATTGAACAAACTCGACTACCACCGCCGCGTGCAGGTGGTCTTCCAAGACCCCATGGCCTCCCTGAACCCGCGCCACACGGTGCGCGAGACGTTGAGCGAGGGCATGATCTGGCACGGCCTCTGCTCGAAGGCCGAGGCGAGAGAGAGATCCGCGCAGCTCCTGACGCGCGTGGGGTTGCCCGAGAGTTTCCTCGACCGCTATCCGCACGAGTTCTCCGGCGGACAGCGCCAGCGCATCTGCATCGCGCGCGCGATCTCGCTCCGCCCCGAGGTCCTCATCTGCGACGAGGCGGTGTCCGCGCTCGACCTCTCCATCCGTGCGCAAGTCCTCGACCTCCTCCGCGACTTGAAGGAGAAGATGGGGCTGTCCTTCCTCTTCATCACGCACGACATCGGCGTCGTCCAGCATTTCGCCGACCGCATCCTCGTGATGAACCGTGGCCGCCTCGTCGAGGAAGGGACGGTGGACGAGGTGTTGAAGGCGCCGAAAGAACCTTACACGCGCCGCCTGATGGCGGCGGTCCCGCGCATGCGCGCGCGCAACAAATGACGCGCCTCCTCGTTGGCTACAAGGCGTCCGACCTGACGCCGGAACTCCTCGCGGGCGATGTCCTCTGCCACACGCTCGACATCTACCACGCCCACGCCATCGAGAAGGTCTGGCACGCGAAGACGATTTGCTCGGCGCATCTGCCGGAGGGCCCGTGGGACGAGATCTTCTTTCGGACGGGACCCAAACTCTCCAGCGCGGAACTCTCGCTCGACCTTTTGCAGGAGATCGCCTCTCTCGTCGGACACGACTTGAAGCCGCCGCGCTTCCATCTCGATTTCGTCGGGCGCGAGCGCGACAGGAACGACCTTCTCGCGAAGGTGAGGGACGACCCCAAGCGGGTGCGCGATTTTTCGGCGCGGTGGCCGGCGAGTGTGCCGGGCGGGCC
>CAVEND010000118.1:0-4214 GCA_963616865.1 Faecalibacterium prausnitzii
AGGCGTCCACCGTCCACGCGTGCGGCACGGCCGCGAGCGCGGGGAGGGAGAGGAGGGCGATGAGTGCGGAGTGCAGAGTGCGGAGGGCGGAGGGTGGTTTCATGTGGGGCTCCTTTCGTTTCATGAGATTTTCGTGTGGTCGTCGAAGAAGACGACGGGGTAGATCGCGCCGTAGACGTAATTGGCCGTCGAGATTCTGTGTTTCTTGTCGTCCCAGAAGGAATAGGCTCCGAAGTTCACAAACTTCTGCGTCTCGTATGGACGCTCCACCGTCGCCTCGACATCGACGCCGGACGCCTCGATCAGTTCGTCGATGAATCCGACGCCGCTGAAGCGAGACCCGGACAGCGTGAAGAAGCCGCCCTCGCCCATTGCCATCTCCACGGGAAGGTAGAGGACGCACGTCTGATTGTAAGAAATATCGCCAAAGCACACGAACTTGCAGACCGCGACGACTTTCGAGGCGTGTGGCGCGTGGATTTTCAGCAACACGCCGGAATAGTCCAAGACTTTTTCGTAGAGGCCGAACTGCCGCGAGCCATCGTCGCCCTCCGACGCGCCGTAGTTTGGGCATGAATATGAATGCCTATTGATGAAGCCATACTCCAGTCTTGAAAACTCCGTGACTTTCCCTTCAAGGTCGTCATACCCGAAATAGCGCATGATCAGCTTCGACCGAAACTCCTGGCCGAGGTGGACGCCGGAATCCTGCATTCCCTGGAACGCCGAGAGATACCCAAGGACGCTTTGGCGCGAGAGCGCGTTCCCGGCGGCGGCGGTCGGCAGGCCCGCGACCTTCGCCCCGCCGCAGTCTTCCGCGAAGCCGACGGTCTCCGAGAGCCCCTTGACGACATCGACGAGGTAGCCGAAAAACCACACGGCGGTTATCGCCGCGTAGCCCTGATACACGAGGGGGATGTTGTTCAGCTGCGACGCCGAGACCTTCCGCGAGAAATCGAACGCCGGGGCGTAGCCCGACTTGAACACGCCCGCGTAGTCGTGGCTCCACGACGTGTTCGTCGCATTCTCGCCGTCCCACGTCGCCACCCACTCGTAGGCGTCAATCGCCGCGATGCGTTGCCGCGCCCATTCCATCAGGAAAACAACGTCCTCGCCGCGAAGGATGCGCTTTTTTTCAACGCCGGTTGTCTCTGACGCGCCCGTGCGCAACGGCATGATCTCGCCGTTGATGAGGATTCGGTCCATGTCGCCGTGCGGATGCTCGTCGTCCACGTCCGCGCCGATGACATACTCGTAATCGCCGACGTTGGAGGCGGGCGTCTCCGTGTCCTCTTCCCGCCCGTAGAGCGTCACGCCGGCCGTGGGCGTGTAGCTGTCGCCCGCGTTGCCGACAAAGGACGACGCGGCGAAGTCGTTTGACGAATACCACTTCAGGACTTTCCCCGCCGCGATTGACTCGGACGTGGGGAGCGTGACCGCCTCGCCGCGCCCCCACGATGCGTAAACAAGCGTGTCGGCCGAAACGGAGACGGTCTGCTTGTCCTTCCAGATTGGCGATCCCGCCGCCGTCTTCGCCCAGCCGAGGAAGCGCGCGGCGGAGGACTTTGAAGTCGTCGAGCCGTCGGGGAACTTGAAGGAAATTGAAAAGACTTTTTGGAAGGCGTTGGCGGTGAGGGCTTGCGACGCGCCGACTTTGAACGCCTGCTCGGCCATCGTCCCCGCCGTCGCTCCGTTGGCGTTGAAGGTGACGAAGTAATCCGTGCGCGTGTATTTAGCGGTCACGTCCGTGTCCGCCGTGACGTTCTCGTAGTCGCCGCTCCAACTCGCCGAATAGCCCTTCTCCGGAGAAAGCGTCGGCGGGGTGGCGACGCCCTTCACGTTCCAGCCCGCGTCGACTTCCTCGGTCTTCAAGATCGTGCCGTCCGCGTCCTTGAAGGTGACAATCGGCTTGCGGACGTAGATGGGGTAGACGTAGACCCAGTTGCCGTTGTAGGTGAAGGGCAACGCGCCGCCGTTCTCGGCCGAGTTTTGCAGGAACTCGGCGACGTTCTTCCCGCCCGACGAAACGCGGCGGAAGGTCTGCGTGTAGAGATACTTGTAGTTGCGGCCGTTGTAAGAAATCTCGTCCGGAGACGACGAGCGCACCGATGCCTCGTCCATCGTCACCGTCCCCGTGCCGGTGACGGTGAAATAGTTGAGCGTCTCGCCCTCGGCGTGGGAGACGTCGTAGGAATACGTGCGGTTCGAGTCGCTGATCGAGTAGGCGCCGCCGTTGAGCGCGGTGAAGGACGTCGAGCCGCTTGGCGTTTTCCCTTTCGTCCACGAGAAGTCGGTGTGCGCCAGGAACTCGCCGTCGTTGAGGACGAGTATCGCCTGCCTCAAATACCACCGCAAGTAGTTTGACGCCATCCCTCAAGCCCTCACTTGTAGTAGACGTCGAGCGTTATCTTGCCGCCCGACTTCGTGGCGACGAGGTTTGTGTCGGACCCGGCGACGATCTCGATGTCGCCGCCGCTCCCGCCGATGTCGATGGCCTCGGTCGCGAGGATCTTGACGGTCTTCGCCGCGCCGTCCGAGCCCGTGACGGAGACCTCGCGGACGGCGATCTCCTCGCCGTAGCCGAGCGCGGCGGAGTCGAGGACGATGGCGCCCGACGAGGTGGACGACGGCGAGGAGATCGTCGTCTTGGACTTGGTGCCGGGCGCGAACTCGGAGGAGGAGAGCGGCGGGATCGCGCCCATCTCGACGGTGCCGCCGTCCTTGGCCTTGCCCGTCGAGCGCATCGAGGCGGACGAGGCGGTGCACTTGTTGCGGAAGCCGGAGAGGAGCGAGGCCATGTCCTCCGGGGAGAGGTAGTCGGGGACCCCGAAGGAGAGGTCGGCGGTGAGGGCTCCGCAGTCGACGTCGAAGGACTGGAGGTAGACCGTCCCCTCGTCCTCCACGATGGCGTCGCCGAGCGTCGGGAGCGCGTCGCCAAGGCGGATCGTCATGCTCTCGGCGAGGAGCGAGCCCGCCCGCTCCGCGAGGATGGTCGCGGCGAGGCCGGCGGGGACGGTCTCGCCCGACTCGGCGGAGGAGTCGGCGAGCCACGTGTAGGTCTTGGGCTTCGCGGCGGTGCCGGTGGCGTTTGTCGTGAGGTAGTTGAGCGTGAGGTAGACGTCCTCCTCCCTGTCGTCGGTCGTCGAGATGGTGGCCTTGCACGTGAACTTGGAGACCTCGCAGTGGAGACCCGCCTCCTCGAGCTCGCCCGCCGTGGCGGCGGAGATGCGCGGGTAGTTCGAGGGGGTGCGCGCGGCGTCGGAGATGGTGATCGCGTCGGAGGCGACGTTGGCGAGGCGCGGGTGGCGCTCCTTCCACCACGCGGCGTCGTTCAAGTCCTTCGGGATGTCCTCGGTGACGGACTTGAAGGACTGGCGGGTGGCGGAGGAGGACGCGCCCCGGATCTGCAAGGTCGCGTAGAGGCAGTCGGGGTTGCCGGCGGCGGTGTCGCCGGCCTTCTGGTGGTTGATGGCGCGGTATTCCACGCCGTCGACGGAGCCCGTCGCCTCGATCTCCAAGTCGACGCCGGTGATGGGGTGCGCGTTGTGGACGCATTCGCGCGCGGACTTGGGGATTGAGGCGACGTAGGCGGCGGTCTCGGTCGCGGACGATTTGACGATGTGGAGCGTGGGGGTCGATGTGGAGTAGTCGAAGCGTGCGACGGCCTTGGGGAAGAAGCGGAGCTCGCGGCGGATCGCGTCGGCGACGGTAATGTCGCGGCACTCGTCGTAGGGGAGGACTTGCGATGAGACGGAGAGAGCGCCGACGGCGTAGCCGCAGGGCGTCGCGCCGTGGGCGGCGATCTCGGCGAGCTCGGAATTGAGGGACTGCGCCGCGCCGGACTGCGTCTCGTTGAGGACGAGGCGCGAGGAGAGGGCGTAGCCGGAGGCGGTCCTCCAATACTGGCGGTAGACGAGACGCTGCATCTTCGACCACGGCCCCACGCAGGTGACGGTCTGCGTCGCGTCCGTGCCGCGCCCCTTGGACTCGACGATGGTGGCGACCTCGCCCAAGAAGACCCTCTTGCCCTTGTAGTGGACGGAGACGGCGTCGCCCCGGGCGAGGTAGCCGGAGGGGACTTGGGGGAGCGTGAGGGTGTCGACGTCGCGGTTCGCGAAGTGGAGGCGAGCGCCGTCGCCGGGGTAGAAGCGCGTCGCGCCGTTCTTGTAGAAGGCGAAGAGGCGCGAGGCGGAGCCGGGGGAGGCTTCGCGGGG
>CAVEND010000119.1:0-4147 GCA_963616865.1 Faecalibacterium prausnitzii
ATCGTCGAGATGCGCGACTCGATGAAGTTGAAGGTGAAGGTCGAGCCGTGCGAGACGAGTGCGGAGGGCGGAGTTCCGAGTGCGGAAGACACGACTGCCGCGACAAACGCACCAAGCACCAAGCACCAAGCGCCAAGCGCTTCTCCAGCCGACTAACACGCGCCCCATTGCCGTATGCTCCGCAAGTTCGACAAACGCATCCTACGATTCCCCGTCAAGTGGGCGAACGCCGTCACGGACTGGCTCCTCGGCCTCTGCTCCGACGGCTCGATCACCATCAACAACTCCGCCTCGCCCTCGAACGGCGTCCCGAGGATCGCCGTCAACGCCTCGTGGGTCTCAAACCTCATCGCGGGCGTCTACGACCGCGACAGGCCGTCCCCCGCCGCGCTCGCCGCGACCGCCGACGCGCACCTCGCGCCCTCCGACGAGTGCCCCGCCAAGAAGTCGGACGCCTGGAGCCTCGGCGTCCACACGCCCGCCGACTCCTCGACCACCGACCCGTCCTCGTCCGTGGCGCGGACGGGCTGCACGTTCGACGTGGTGACGCGCTCCCAGCGCGTCGACCTCGTGGACTACCTCTACTTCCGCACCGTCACGGTCTCGCCGCTCGGCGTCATCGTCGCGGTCTCCGCAGAGAACAAGTGCGTCGCCGTCATCGACACGACCTACCAGTAGGGGAAATCCGCCCATGAAGAACGCCCTCCTCGCCGCCCTCCTCTCCGCCCTTCCCGCCGCGCTCCGCGCCGCCGACGTCATCGTCCCGTGGTTCGGCGTGCCGCAGGCCGAGACCGTCGACACCATCGAATACGCCGCCTCCAGGGGGGACCGCGTCACCATCGACGGGAAGCCGGCCGTCCCGACGGCCGAGAACGCGACCGCCGTCCCCGCGACGACCTTCAGGCAGGAGGACTGGAACGACATCGGCAACTGGATCGCGTTCCCCGTCTCCGTCTCCGTCCCGGAGACCGACCCCGACACGGGCGAGCTCGTCAAATACCTCAACCGCCGCATCAACCGCCCCGAGACGCTCGCGAAGATCCTCCGCGAGCACAACCAGCCCATCCCGCCGCGCCCCTGGCCCGGCTACACGCTCTCGGCGCGGAAGTCCTGCGCGCTCGGCACGGGCTCGCACGTCTACGGCGCGGACTGCGCGTGCGTCGTCTGCGGCGAGCGGCGCGACCACTCCTTCGCCGTGGCGGAGGACGGCGCGTGCGCGAGGTGCCAGAACCGCCTCGACGGGTGGGAGTTCGACGGCGCGGGCAACAAGGTCGCGACCGGCGAAACGCTCGACGCGGTCTGCGGCGCGAAGGTCCCCCGCGACCTCGCGGGCGGCGACGACCTCGCGCTCCACGGCGGCTTCCGCGCCGAGCCGACCGAGAGCGAGAAATACAACTGCTCGTGCGAGTGCGGCTACTTCGCCAAGGCCGCCAACCCCCTCGCGCACGACTTCGAGTCGGACGAGTCCTCCTCGTGGGGGCAGACCGACCCCAACGGCGACGTGGACAAGGCGCAGCACTGGCGCTGCGCCACCTGCCAGCGGTGCGGGGAGGCGACGTCGTGGACGGCGGAGGACCACCGCCTCGCGGCGGAAGCCGAGGGGCGGGCGGACGGCGACTCAACCTACGTCGACCTCGACGCCCACCACGCGCCCGGCGTCTGCGCCGACTGCGGCTACAAGGGCGACATCCGCGAGGCGCACGACCTCGACGAGGACTGCTTCTGCGCCGCGTGCCAGACCTCCTGCCACGACTGGCAGAAGTTCGTCTGCGGCTACTGGAACGGGAACACCTACCGCTGCGCAACATGCGGGAAATACGCGGACAAGGTCTACGGCTATGACGACAGATACGAGACCATCCCGGCGGAGGCCGCGCACCACTTCGGCGTGGAGATCCCCTTCGGCAGTGCGACCCCCCCGAACATCAGCCGGGACACGCACCACAAGTGCCACTGCGGCGCGCTTTACGAGGAGCACAAGTTCACGGCCACGACGCAGGACGGGACGGTCAAGTTCGACCACTGCTGGGTCTGCGGGTTCGAGCGCGAGAGCGAGGACTCCACGAAGCACCGCGACGCGACCTGCGCGAGGCTCGGCGTGGCGAACGAGTGGCACACGGGCGACAGGAGCGGGCACGACCCGACGAAGCCCTGCCCAGACCACCCGGCGTCGACGTTCGAGAGCGTCCTCCCCGCCGTCGCGAACCCCGACGACCCCGACGACACGGCGTTCGCGACGAACAACTGGACGGGCCGCCCGGCGGCGGGCGTCTGCCTCTTCCTCGCCAAGGGGGCGCCTCTCGTCGTGATGTCGATCGGCGGGAGCGACCCCGCGCGGAGCGGCGTCTTCACCGGCGAGGAGGTCGCGTCGTGGATGTTCAACCACCTCGACGGGTTCGTGAGCGACTACTCGGAGGGGATCGCCGAGACGGGCGTCGGCTCGACGGTCGAGCTCTACTACCGCGTGAACGGCGTCTCGCGGACGGTGGTGGACGCTTTCACGGGCGAGAGGCGGGAGAAGATCCTCTTCCCCTCCGAGGTCGTCTACAAGGGCGAGGTCAGGCTCGACAAGTCGAAGAAGCCCTACATCGAATGGACGAGTCTTTCCGACCGCTAACCGACCCCCCACTGTCGCGGGGCCTCGCGCCAGCCCCGTCAAGGAATGGCGCGGCAAACCGTCACGGGCGGATTCCCGCGAACAAAAAACAGCAAAGGACAACCGAAGGATGGGATTGACGATCAAGGAACTGCTCGCGAAGGCCGCGAAAGGCGAGGCTTTGTCCGACGAGGACAAGGCGTTCGCCGCCGCCTACGACCCGCAGAAGGAGCTGGACGCGGCCTCGGCCGCCGCCCGCCGCAAGGCCGAGGCGGAGGCGAAAAAGGCCCTGGACGACCTCGCCAGGGCGAACGAGGAGATCGCCTCGCTCCGCGAACAGGCCGACCCCGAGAGGGCGAAGACGGAGACGGCCAAGCTCATGGCGCGCATCGAGAAGCTCGAGGCCGCCAAGGCCGCCGCCGAGAAGGCCGCCACGGAGATGAAGCGGACGGCGACCGTCCGCGACCTCGCCAAGGCCGCCGGGATCGTCCCCGCCAAGGGGATCGACCCCAAGGCGCTCGACCTGCTCGTCGACAACCTCATGCGCGACGTGGACGTCGCCGACGCGGACGCGGTGAGGGAGGCCTTCGACGGCTTCCGCGCCGCGAACGCCGGGCTGATCGCCGCCGCGACCGTCGGCGGGGCGGGGCAGAAGGGCGACCCCGGCGTCAACCTGCCGCCCGCCGGGAACCCGTGGCGGAAGGAGTCGCTCAACCTCACCGAGCAGATGCGCCTCGTCAAGGACAACCCGAACGAGGCCGCGAAGCTCGCGGCGGAGGCGGGCGTGAAACTCGACCTCGCGCCCGCGAACCCCGTCCTCGGCTGAACGAAGGCTGACAAAGGACAGACACCACAACAACGACAACCAAACAAGGAATCCAAACCATGGCAATCACAAAACTCTCCGACGTCGTGAACGCCGCCTCGATGCAGGCCTTCACCGCGTTCGTCAAGAAGGCCTACCTCGACAGCTCGGCCTTCATCAAGTCCGGCATCGCCGCGTCCGACCCCGTGATCTCGGCGCGCTGCGCGGCCGCCGGGTTCGGCGGCAAGACCGTCAACCTCCCGTTCTGGGGCGACCTCGACGGCGACGACGAGGTCATCGCCGACGCGGGCAGCGACGGCGGCGACACGACGCTCGCCATCGCGAAGCTCTCGGCGGGGCAGGACGTCGCGGTCATCACGCGCCGCGCCAAGGCGTTCGGCGTCACCGACCTCGCCGTCGACCTCGCGGGCGACGACCCGATGGCGTGGATCGCCAGCCGCATCGGCGCGTATTGGGCGCGGCGCGACGAGGCGAAGCTCCTGAAGACGCTCGCGGGCGTGTTCGGCAAGAGCACGACCGGGACGGGCTCGGACGTCGCCTACGCGGGCGACGACCTCACGCTCGACCTCTCCTCGGAGACGCTCGGCAAGACGACGCTGCTCACCGCCGCGCAGCTGCTCGGCGACCGCAAGGCCGCGCTCACGGGCCTGGCGATGAACTCCGCCGCCGAGACCGCGCTCTCGTCCATCGACGCGCAGTCCACGCTCTACCGCCCGTCCGACGCG
>CAVEND010000120.1:0-4114 GCA_963616865.1 Faecalibacterium prausnitzii
GAGCGCGGCAAGCGCATCGACGGCCGCGCCCAGCACGAGATCCGTCCGCTCGCGGCGCAGGTCGGCGTCCTGCCGCGCGTCCACGGCTCGGCGATCTTCTCGCGTGGCGAGACGCAGTCCTTGGCGACGGTCACGCTCGGCACGAAGAAGGACGCGCAGGATCTTGACTCGGTGACGGGCGGCGACACGTCCAAGCGGTTCATGCTCCACTACAACTTCCCGCCCTACTGCACGGGCGAGGTCGGCCGCCTCGGCTCGACCGGCCGCCGCGAGATCGGCCACGGCGCCCTCGCCGAGCGCTCGATCGCGGAGGTGCTGCCGGACGACTTCCCGTATTCGATCCGCGTGGTCTCGGAGATCATGGGCTCGAACGGCTCGTCCTCGATGGCGTCGATCTGCAACGGCTGCCTCGCGCTCATGGACGCGGGCGTGCCGCTGAAGCGGACGGTCGCGGGCATCTCGATTGGCCTCTTCACGAACGACGACCAGTCGCAGAAGGTTCTCGTCACCGACATCCTCGGCGCGGAAGACCACTGCGGCGACATGGACTTCAAGGTCGGCGGCACGAAGAAGGGCATCACGGGCTTCCAGGTCGACCTGAAGCTCCGCGGCCTCACGTGGGATCTCGTCGAGGGCGCGATCAAGGCCGCGCACGAGGCGCGGCTCAAGATCATCGACTTCATGGAGACGATCCTCCCCGCGCCGCGCCCCGAGCTCAACGTCTACGCGCCGCGCATCGAGGAGATGCAAATCCCCGTCGACAAGATTGGTGCGCTCATCGGGCCCGGCGGCTCGAACATCCGCGCCATCGTCGAGAAGACCGGCGCCCAGATCGACATCGACGACGACGGCAAGGTCTCGATCTTCGCCAACAACGCCGACTCGATGGAGTCCGCCAAGCGCGAGGTCGGCGCGGTCACCGCCGTCGCCGAGCCGGGCCGGATCTACGAGGGCAAGGTGACGGGCATCAAGGACTTCGGCGCGTTCGTCGAGATCCTCCCCGGCATGGACGGCCTCTGCCACATCTCGGAGTTCTCCGACAAGTTCCTCAAATCCATGGACGGCGTGTGCAAGGTCGGCGACATCATCAAGGTCAAGTGCCTCGACGTCGACGAGCGCGGCCGCATCAAGCTGAGCCGCAAGGCCGCCATGGCCGAGCTCGACGCCCAGGAGAAGTAAACGGCGAAGGGAGACCCGTCAAATGAATGCTGAACTGTTGAAGGCGGCGCACGAGAAGATCCCCTCCGTGCCGGTGCTCGTCAACCTCATCTCGAAGCGCGAGCGCGAGCTCCTCAACGGCGCGAAGCCGCTCGTCAACCCGAACACGCTTCTGACCGACGAGGATCGCGCGAACCACCGCACGGGCCTTGACGTCGACAAGTGCGACGTCGCGCTCGCGGAGGTCGCGCAGGGCAAGTTGATCGCCGAGATCGACTTCGACGCGATCGCGCGGGCGGAGGACGCGAAGACGAAGTGGAATCAGAAGCACATGAGCGTCAATTCCCTCTTCGCCGACTGAAGGTGGCCGAGAAGTTCGACACCACCTTGGCGGAGAACCGCAAGGCCCGCCACGACTATACCGTGCTCGAGACAATCGAGTGCGGTATCGTCTTGAAAGGGACGGAGGTGAAGTCCGTGCGGCGCGGCGGCGTCTCCCTCGCGGGGAGCTACGCCGCCGTCCTCAAGGGCGAACTTTGGCTCGTCGGGGCGGACATCGCCGCCTACGAGTTCGGCAACCGCTTCAACCACAGCCCGAAGCGCGACCGCAAACTCCTCGTCCACGCGAAGGATGTCCTCGTCCTCCGGCAGAAGACGGAGGCGAAGGGTCTCACGCTCGTTCCCCTCTCGCTCTACCTCAAGCGCGGGCGCGTCAAGGTGCTTCTCGGCGTGTGCCGGGGCAAGCTCCTGCACGACAAGCGCCGTGCGCTGAAGGACAAGGATCTGCGCCGCGACTTGGAGCGCGCGTGAGGGAGGGGCTGTCCGATGAGGGGTGAGGCGAGCGACCCCGCGCGGTTTATGGAAGACCCGGCGTGGGCGACGGCGATCCCCGTGCGCCCCGCCGCCGCGCCGCCCCTCAAACTTGTCGCGCACGAGGATTGCGCGCGGCTCGACCTCGATGCCGTTCAGGGGCATCTCCGCGCGGGTGGGACGCTGGGGCGTCTCGCCCGCTACGAGGAGCGGCCGGGGCAAATCGCGATGGCGGGCGCGGTGGCGCGGGCGTTCAACGAGCGCGAGCATTTGATGATCGAGGCGGGGACGGGCGTGGGCAAGAGCCTCGCCTACCTCATTCCGTCCATCCTGTGGGCGTGGACGAACAAGACGCCCGTCATCGTCTCGACGGCGACGCACAACCTGCAAAGCCAGTTGATGTCGTCCGACCTGCCGCGCGCCTGCGCCGTTTTGGGCGACGATGCCGCCAAGATCAAGGTGTCGCTCCTCAAAGGGCGGCTCAACTACGTCTGCCTCAAGTCCGTGGATGCGTTCTTCTCGTCCGGGTTCTGGACGCTCACGCCCGCCGAGCAAGAGGCGATGCCCGCGTTCATCGACTGGCTTCTGACGACGGAGACGGGCGACTTGGAGGGCGTGGATGTCGCCGACCGGTCGCGCTTCGCGCGTTCCCGCGAGGAGTGCCTCGGCAAGAAGTGCCCCTTCTTCCGTCAGTGCTTCGTCTACAAGGCGCGGCAACGCGCCGCCGAGTCGCACATCGTCATCACGAACCACGCGCTCGTTTTGGCGGAGGCCGTCTCCTCGGGCGGGGGCATCCTGCCGGGGTCGGGCTTCCTCGTCCTCGACGAGGCGCACCATTTGGAGGACATCGCGACCGAGCAGCTGACTGAGGAGTTCTCCCTGCCGCTCTTGGAACGCCTCCTCAAACGGATCGCGGAGGCCGAATCGTCCCTGCGCCCCGCCTTGGAGGGCGTCCGTCGCACGGCCAGGGTCTTCCTCCGGTTCTTGGGCTCGCTCCTGCCCCGCGATGCCGACCACGTCCGCTTTGACGACGCGCGTTTCTACTGGGACGACCGCGAGAAACTTTCCCGCCTTCAGGGGGATTTCGAGACGAGCCTCCTCGCCGTCGTCAAGAGTCTCCACAAACGCGCCGACGCGCTGGAGGAGGGGGAGGCGCGGACGCGGCTTGCGGCGCTCGCGGACGACGCGATTGAACTCCTCAACGTGACGGCCTTCGTCGTCAAGGGCGAGAACGATGCGTTCGTCTATGGCATCGAGCGCGTCGCGTTGGCGAACGCACGGCCCTTCATCCGCCTCTTCGCGGCGCCTCTCTCGGTCGCCCGCGCCCTGCACGAGTTCCTGTTCACGAAAAAGGACTCCGTCATCCTCTCCTCGGCGACGTTGCGCGTGGGGTCTTCCTTCGCCTACATGGCCTCTCGCGTCGGCTTCGGCCTTGACGACGAGGCGGCGCGTTCGCGCTCGTTGACGGCCGACTCGCCCTTTGACTACGCCTCCCAAGTGATGGCGTGCGCCCTCTCGTCGTTCCACGATCCCGCAGTCGATGGTGACGGGTATGTGGCGGATCTCGCGACGCTCCTCGTCGAGCTCTTGCCCGTCACGCGGGGTCGCGCGCTCGTCCTCTTCACGAGCTACGAGATGATGAACAAGGTCGCCTCCCGCGTGCGCGGCGCCTTGGAGGCGCAGGGCATCCGCCTCCTCGTGCAGGGGGAACGCGCGTCACGCGAGCGGATGACGGCCGCGCTTCGGGACGGCGGTCAGGCGACGGTTCTTTTTGGGGCGCAGAGCTTTTGGGAGGGCGTGGACGTCGCGGGCGCGGCGCTCTCGTGCGTCGTCCTGACGCGGTTGCCTTTCGCGCAGAAGGGCGACCCCCTCGTCGAGGCGCGGTGCGAGGCGATGACGCGGCAGGGGCGGAACGCCTTCCACGAATACACGCTCCCGGAGGCCGTCATCCGCTTCCGCCAGGGCTTTGGCCGGCTCATCCGCGCGAAGTCCGACCGTGGCGTCGTCGTCATGACGGATCCGAGGCTGATGACGAAGAACTACGGTGCGCTCTTCCGCCGCTCGCTCCCCGCGACGGTTCACGACCTCTCCTCCACGGAAGACGTCTGCGCGTCCGTCAGGCAGTTTTTGTCCGATTAGGCGCCGC
>CAVEND010000121.1:0-4107 GCA_963616865.1 Faecalibacterium prausnitzii
CAACGCGACGGACGGATAGAGGCAGACGGAGAGACACGCCACCGCCAGAACAACGGCGCCCAAACACGTCAAGGCGCAGATCTTCGCCAACGCGAGCGTGGCGTGGCGGATGGGGCGCACAAGCGTGAGGCTCAGGCGGTGCGCCTCGCGCTCGCGGGCGAACGCGCCTGTCGCGGAGGCGAGCAAGGCGACGGCGAGAAGCGCGAACACGCCGCCCAACGAATAGCGGACAAGGAGCTCACGGAAGCCGTCGAGAGTGCCGTCGCCCTCGATCCAAAAGGGCGCCGCAACCATCCACAGGAGCGAGGCGACGATGAGGAGGAGAAGCGCCTTCGACCGCGCGAAGGAGACGATCTCCAAGCGAAAGGCGGCGAGAAAGGCGTTCACGACTTCAGGAACTCCGCCACGGCGAACGTGTCGCCGCCACCCACGTGCGAGAGGAAGAACGACTCCAAACTCGTTCCCAGTTCCGACACGCGCCCCTCGGCGCGCGCGCGGCCACGATCCAGGATCAGCACGCGGTCGCACACGTCCTGCGCGTCCGCGAGGAGGTGGGATGTCATGAGGATCGTCATGCCCTGCGCCGCGAGCGTCTTGACGAGCGTCTTGACTTCGTTCGTCGAGACGGGGTCGAGCCCCGACGTCGGCTCGTCGAGGACGAGGAGGTCGGGTTTCCCGATCAGCGAGGCGGCGAGCGCGACGCGGCGGGCCATTCCCTTCGAGAAGTCGCCGACGGCGCGGGAGGCGACGCTTTCAAGACCCACCATCGCGAGGAGCGCGCGGGCGCGAGCCTTGGCCTCGGCGCGGGGGAGGTCGCACAGCCCGGCGTAGTAGTGAAGCGTCTCCGAGGCCGTCAGGAATGGATGCAGGGAGCTCAACTCCGGGAGATACCCCAAGCGACGACGCGCCTCAAGCGAGCGCGGCGGGAGGCCGAAGAGCCGCACCTCGCCCGATGTCGGCGTCAAGAGGCCGAGGATCATCTTGATCGTCGTCGACTTGCCCGAGCCGTTCGGGCCCAAGAGGCCGAAGACCTCGCCCTTCGCGATGGTCATGGAAAGATCGCTCACGGCCTCGACGGTCGGGCGAAGCCAAAAGTCGCGAAACGTCTTGCGCACCGACTTCAAACTGACAATGTCCATCGTGTTCACGCCTCCCCTTTCCGCCCGCCTCCCAACACGAGGAAAACGCCGCACGCGGGCAGGATCGCCAAAAAAGAGAGCGCGACGTAGACGGCGGACGCGCGTCCCCCTTTGAGCAGCGTGTCGGCGAGATAGTAGTTCCCCAAGAACGGCACGAAAAGGAGGAAGAGAACGCCCATCCACGACGCGGCGACATGCGCCTTGAAGCGCGACGCGGCCCAGGACGCGGCCGAGACGAAAAAGAGCGCAAGACCGAGGAGCGGGAGCGCCGCCACGGCGAGGGAGAGGAAGAGCGCGGTCTCTCGGAAGAGAACCCAAACCGCGCCGCCGACGGAGAACAGGAACATGAGGACAAGCGACGAGAGGATGAAACGCTTTCGCGAAAAGCGGTTGAGGAGAGCCGCCGCGACGAGCGGCACGACCATCGTCGCCACGCCGACGGCGATGGCGGGCCCCCACACACGCGCCAACGCCCCCGTCTCGTCGGCGATGCGCCCCCCTTCCGCCGCGCCCATCACGACGACGGACGACGCGAAAAAAAGCGTTGTCATCACGAGGCAGACGGCGGCCGCGACGCCTGCGGCTTTCGAGAGGAAGAAACACCGCGCCGAGACGGCGTGGGCGAGAGCCATCTCGCACGTCCCCGATTCCATCTCGCGCCGAAAGGAACGGATGGCGCAAAAGGACGAGAGGACGACGCCCAAGACAAGCACGGCCGAGAACCCCGCCTCGCGAGCCATGCGCGTCGGCTCGCCAAACTGGTGGAAATGCCACGTCGGCGTCAGCACGGTCAGCGCGAGGGCGACGAGCGTCGTCAATAAAGTCAACGGCTCCGAGAGAACCTCAAGAGCCGTCGCTTTGACAATGGAGAGAGGTCGCCTCACGCGCCCCAGCCAAGGCCGCCGCACGAGAGCGGCAGCTGCGTGTTCTGGTAGAGGTAGTAGACGAGAACGCCGATGGCGACCGTCGCCACGAGTTTGACGATGGCGGCAATCGTCGCGCCGACGGCGAAGGGATCTTCCTGCGGAACGACCTTCTGCGGCACGGGCGCGGTGACTTGGGGAAGATCCGGGATGTCGGCGACCTCCCCGTCCGAGGAGGACTCAACGGGCGCGGCCGGCGGCGCGGCCACGGGCTTCTTGATCGCGAACTTGCTCTTCGACGGAAGGACGGGGCCGCCACGCGAGATCTTGATGGTCTTGCGCTGCGTCATTGAAACACTCTCGCCTGACGATGCCGCCGCGCCAGATTCGCCAGCGGGGGACGTCATGTTGACGGGTCGCTTGATGCGAATCGTCTTCATGGGCGCCGCCGTCTCCTTGACGGGCGCGACACCCATCGCGTCCGAAAGGGAAATGCGCGAGGTCTTGTGCTTGGCGGCCTCCTTCTGCGCGTCCGTCTGCGCCGCAGTCTCCGCGATGATGCCCGTCTTGCGGAGGATCGCCTGCTGCGGAATGCTCTGCGTCACGCCTTTCAATTTTTGCGTGACGGTCTTCAACGCCTCCAAGGGCTTCGGCGTGGGGATGGGCGTCTCGGAGGCCTCGGCGCGGTCAATCGTCTTGGCCGCGACGGTGGGCAACTTGCCAACGCCCTGCGCGTCCACGGGAACGACGGGGCTTCCGACGGGCTTCGGGAGGGGCTTGGCGATGACCGTCGCGCCGGGCTTGCGGATGAGGGGCTTCGCGGCGACGGTCGCCATCTTGGGCTTCGGCGGAAGTTTGAGACCCGACGCGAGACCCGGCTTGGGCGGCAGTTTGAGGCCGGGGCGCAACATCGCGCCCGCGCCGAGCGTCGGACGGCGAATCGTCGGCGTCGGGCTTTTCGGGGCCGCCGCCGGCGCGGCACTGGCCATCGAGAGCGGGTTGACCTTCGGCGGCTCCGCGGCCTGAACCTCTTGGTTCTCAACGGGCGTCATCTCAACATCGTCTGCCATAACCCCTCCTTCGTTTGTTAGACGGCCATCACCTCGGCCTCTTTGGCCTTCAGCTCGGCGTCGATCTTGGCGATGCCGTCATCGGTCGCCTTCTGGATTTTTTCAAGACCCTGCTTCATTTCGTCTTCCGAGCACTTCTTGTCCTTCTCCAGCTTCTTGACGGATTCGTTCGCGTCGCGGCGGACGTTGCGCATGGCGACCTTCTGCGCCTCGGCCTGCGTCTTCGCGACCTTGACGATCTCCTTGCGGCGCTCCTCGTTGAGCTCGGGCACCGTGATGCGCAGCACCTTGCCGTCCGTCTGCGGCGTCACGCCGATGTTCGCCGCGAGGATCGCCTTGTTGACGGCGTCGAGGACGGTCGGATCGAACGGCGTGATCTTGATCTGGCGCGGCTCGGGCGTCGAGATCGTGCCGAGGTTCTTGATGGGCGTGGGGCAGCCGTAGTAATCGACCTTGATCTGATCGACCATCGCGGGCGACGCCTTGCCGGTGCGCAACCCGGAGAACTGCGACTTCAACGCCTCGAAACTCTTGGCGATCTTCGCTGTCGCGTCAGCGACGACTTCAGAAATGTTTTCCATGTTTTCTTTCTTGTGTTGTTTTAAAGTTTACCAAAATATCCTCTCGCACTTTTCCACCCTTCGCACTTTCCCACTTGTCAACCCTTCTTCAACTTACCACCGTTCCGACGGCGCGGCCTTTGACGACGGCCTCCAGCGCCTTGGGGTCGAAGAAGTCGAAAACGACGATGGGGATGTTGTTGTCCATGCACAGGGCGAACGCCGCCGAGTCCATGACGCGCAAACGCTTCTCCAACGCCGTCTCGTATTTGAGCGAGGCATACTTCTTCGCGCTGGGATCCTTCTTCGGGTCGGCCGTGTAAACGCCGTCCACCTTCGTCGCCTTCAAGAGCGCGTCCGCGCCAATCTCGCTCGCCTTCAGGGCGGCGGCCGAATCGGTCGAGAAGAAGGGGTTGCCCGTGCCGCCGCCGAAAATGACGACGCGCCCCTTCTCGAAGTGGCGCAGGGCGCGGCG
>CAVEND010000122.1:0-4030 GCA_963616865.1 Faecalibacterium prausnitzii
ACTCGCGTTTTTGCAGAACATCGGCCCGTGGCAACTCGTCATCTGCCTCGCCGTCGCCTTCGTCCTTTTCGGCGGCGCGAAGAAGATCCCCGAACTCGCCCGCTCGCTTGGCAAGGCGAAGAGCGAGTTCAAGAAAGGCATCGCCGAGGGCGAGCGCGACGACAGCGCCGCCGACGCGGCGAAGAAGGAAGACGCCTGACGGCGCTCATCCGAGAGCGGCTCCGCGAGCTGCCCACGCGCCCCGGCTGTTATCTCATGCGAGATCGCCGGGGCCTCATCATCTATGTCGGCAAGGCGAAGAACCTCCGCCGCCGCGTCCAGTCCTACTTCCGCGCCGGCGCCCGCCACCCCCCGAAGGTCCGCGCCCTCGTCAACCTCGTCCACGACATCGATTTCCTCCCCGTCAAGAACGAGGCCGAGAGCCTCCTGACGGAAGCCGCGCTCATCAAGAAGCACAAGCCGCACTTCAACATCCTCATGCGCGACGACAAGCGCTACCTCGCCCTCCGGGCCGACCCCCGCGAGACGTGGCCGCGCCTGACGCTCTGCCGCATCGTCCGCGACGACGGCGCGCTCACCTTCGGGCCCTTCCCGTCCGCGCCCGTCGTGCGGGCGGCCAAGGACTTCTGCGAGAAACGCTGGGGGCTCCGGCAGTGCGCCGCCCCCGTCCCCGACGAAAGCACACACCGCCATTGCCTCGCCCGCGTCATCCGCCGCTGCGCCGCCCCCTGCCTCGGCGAGATCGCGCCCGCCGACTACCGCGCCCGCTTCGCGGAGGCCTGTGAATTCCTCGCCGGCCACCGCCCCGCGATCCTCGACGAGGTGAAAGCCGACATGGAAAAGGCCGCCGCCACGGGCGACTTCGAGAAGGCCGCCACGCTGCGCGACACGCTCTTCGCGCTCAAGGACATGACGAAGGCGCACTTCATCCGCAAGACGGAACGGCGGACGCACGAGGAGGCCGCCCAAGGGCTTGACGAACTTCAAGCGGCTCTTGCCCTTAAGAAGAGGCCGCAGCTCATCGAGTGCATCGACATCTCCAACCTCTTCGGCACGCACAACGTCGCCTCGCTCGTCGTCGCCCGCGACGGCCTTCCCGACGCCCGCGCCTACCTGCGCTTCCGCATCCGCTCCTTCCACGGGGCGGACGACCCTCGCGCGATGGCGGAGGTCGTCACGCGCCGCTTCTCACCCGCGTCGTCCGTCAATCCCGCGCGTCCGAAGCCCGACCTCCTCATCTGCGACGGCGGCGTCACGCAACTCCGCGCCGCGCGCGCCGCCCTCGCCGAACTCGGCGTCGCGGACGTCCCGACCATCGGCCTCGCCAAACGCCAAGAGGAGATCGTGCTGGACGACGGGCGGCCGAACGTCCTCCTGCCACGCGACTCGCAAGCCCTCATGGTCGTCACGCGCCTCCGCGACGAGGCGCACCGCTTCGCCATCACCTACCACCGCGCCTTGCGGGAGCGGACGATCCGCGAATCCGTCCTCGACGAGATCCCCGGCATCGGCGAGGCGAAGAAGGTGAAGCTCCTCTCCGCGTTCAAGTCCCTGCGCGGCATCGCCCGCGCCGAGGCAAGCGACATCGCCAAGGCAGCCGGGATTTCTGCCGAACTCGCCGAGACCGTCCGCCAAAAGGCGCGGTCATGTTGCGAGCGCGGATAGAACCTTGAGGGCCTGCACCGTCTCGCGGACGTCATGGACGCGCACGACGGACGCGCCCTTCAACGCGGCCCAAAGCGCGATGGTGAGGTTTCCGGCGAGATCCTTGCCGAGGACTTTCTCGCCCGTCAGACGCTTGACGATGCGCTTGCGGCTCGCGCCGACGAGGACGCGCCCGTGCGCGGCGAGTTCCTGGGTCTCCTTCAAGAGGCGAAGATCCTCTTCCCGCGTCGTTCCAAAGCCGATCATCGGGTCGAGGTAAAGACGCGGCAACAACGATTCGCGGCGCGACGGGGGAACGAGTTTCAAGGGGTCGGGCAAGCGGGCGGGGAGAACGAGCTCGGCCGTCTCGAACTCGTCTAAAAGCGCGAGCATCGCGGGGACGGAAGCCTCATAAACGCAGTTGATGATCGTGACGCCCTTTTCAAGCGCGAGACGCGCCGTTTCGGGATGGTAGGTGTCGATGGAAAGACGCGCGTCCGAATCGCGGAAAAGATCGTCCTGTAAGAGCAACGCGAGGACGGGCTCGACACGCGCCCACTCCGCGTCCCACGCCAGCGGAGTCGCCCCCGGCCGCGTCGACTCCCCGCCCAAGTCGATGATGCGCCCCCCTTCCGCGATCACGTTCCGCGCCCGGCGCAACGCCTCCTCCGGGGAGAAGAACTTGCCGCCGTCCGAGAACGAGTCGGGCGTCACGTTGACGATGCCCATGACGTCGGTTTTCATGAGGGAATCTCCTTGGCTTTTTAGAGGCTGTCGAAGGGGTTGCACCGAAAGACGCGCTCGTCGCGGCGTGGCTTTCTCGCGCCGCCGTCCGAGGATGCTTGGGACGCGCCCGCGAAGACGGGCTTCGACTTCGCCGAGAGCGAGATGCGCTTGCGCGGCACGTCCACGCCGATGACCGTCACCGAGAGGCGGTCGCCCGCCTTGACGACGGACGCGGCGTCGGTGACATACTGGTCGGAGAGCTCCGAGACGTGGATGAGCCCGTCTTGGTGAACGCCGATGTCAACGAACGCGCCGAAGGCCGTCACGTTGGTGACGACGCCCTCCAGCTTCATCCCCGTCTTGACGTCCTCGATCTTCGTCACGTCATCGCGGAACGCCACGCGCTCGAACGTCGCACGCGGGTCGCGGCCGGGCTTGACGAGTTCGGAAACGATGTCCTTGAGCGTCGGCTCGCCGATCCCCGGCGCGAGATACTGGCGGATGTCGATTTTTTTGACGGCCTTCTCGTTGCCCACGAGGTCGGCGACGGACAGACTCAAATCCGACGCCATCCGCTCGACGAGCGCGTAGCGTTCGGGGTGGACGGCCGAGGCGTCGAGGGGGTTCTTCGCGTCGCGGATCCGCAAAAAGCCCGCGCACTGCTCGAACGTCTGCGCCCCCAGCCCCTTCACCTTCTTCAAATCCTCGCGGCTCGCGAACTTGCCGTTCGCGTCGCGCCACGCGACGATGGCGCGGGCGAGCGTCTTCGTGAGGCCCGACACGCGCTCCAAGAGCGGCGCGGAGGCCGTGTTCAACTCGACACCCACGCCGTTCACGCAGCTGACGACAACCTCGTCGAGTTTCGCCGCGAGCAGCGTCTCCTGGACGTCGTGCTGATACTGCCCCACGCCAATCGCCTTGGGATCGACCTTGACGAGTTCGGCGAGGGGATCCTGAAGCCGCCGCCCGATGGAAATCGCGCCGCGCACCGTGAGGTCGAGGTCGGGGAACTCCTCGCGGGCGATCTCGCTCGCCGAATAGACGCTCGCCCCCGCCTCGGAGACGGAGACGACGAGCGGCGTGGGGATCTCCGGGTGCTGCGCCTTGAGGCGTTTGAGCGTCTCGCGCACGAACGACTCCGTCTCGCGCCCCGCCGTGCCGTTGCCGACGGCGATGGCCTCGACGTGATACTTCGCGACGATGAGCGCGACCGCCTTCGCGCTCTCCTCGGCCTTCAACTGCGGGAAGATGACGGTCTTGCCGAGATACTTGCCCGTCGCGTCGAGCATGGCGAGTTTGCACCCCGTGCGGATGCCGGGGTCGATGGCGAGGACGATCTTCTCGCCCAAGGGGCTCGCCAAAAGGATGTGCCGCAAGTTCTCGGCGAACACGGCGACGGCCGCCCGGTCGGCCTCGGCCTTCTTCTCGACCATGACGTCGATCTCGCACGAGGGCGCGAGGAGCCGCTTGTAGGCGTCGGCGATGGCGAGGCGCACTTGCGCGTCGGCGGGTGACGAGGGGAGGGCGTTTCTCTTCGCGTCGATGATCGCGTTCAGCCGCTCCAACAGCGGCGCCGAGTCGACGTCGAGGCGGAGCCAGAGAACCTTCTCGGCCTGACCGCGCCGAAGCGCGAGAAAGCGGTGCGAGGGCATCGCGGCAA
>CAVEND010000123.1:0-3965 GCA_963616865.1 Faecalibacterium prausnitzii
TCCTGGCGGCGGTAGCGGCGGCCAATCGCGCCGGAGACGTCCCACTGGCAGTTCACCTTCTTCCGCAGCTTCGTGAAGATCTCGCGGGCGATGCGGTCTTGGTCGGGGTCTTTCTTGATGAGCGGGAAAATGGCGACCTTGACGGGCGCGACCTTCGGATGGAAGTGGAGAACCGTGCGGACGTCCGCCTGACCCTTCTCGTCCGTCAGCGTCTGCTCCTCGTAGGCTTCGCAGAGGAGCGCGAGCATGAGGCGGTCAACGCCGGCGGACGGCTCGATGACGTGCGGGACATACTTGCCGTCGAAGAGGCTTTCGCAGAACGATCTCGCCTGTGCCTCGATCTCGGCCGCTTCCTCGGCGGAGAACGAAATCTCCTTGCCCGCCTTGGCGGAGAGGGCCTTCTCTTTGCGCGAGATCCACGCCTTTTGCGTCTTTTCGATGAACGCGGCCTTCTGCTCGTCGGAGAGTTTTTTGCACGCCTGCTTCAAGGGGTCGTCGAAGACCATCTGCGACTCGCCGGAGAACTTCTGGTGCTGCGAGAGGTCGAAGTCGCCACGCGCGGCGATGCCCTCCAGCTCCTGACGGCCGAAGGGGAAGTCGTATTCGATGTCCACGCAAGCGCGGGCGTAGTGCGCGAGCTCGTCGGGCTTCTGCCAATACTCGACGAAACGCTCGGAGGGAAGACCAATCGCGTTGAGGAAGCGCGTCCGCTGGAGGACCCAATACTTGTGCCACACCTCCCAGCCCCAGTCGTCCTGAACGGGCCCGTTGAGGTCGGGGTTGTCCGCGAGCGTGACGACGTGGCCATACTGGAGTTCGACCGCCTCGTCCGGGCGGATGAAGAACTCAAGCTCCATCTGCTCGAACTCGCGGCTGCGGAACGTGAAGTTGCGCGGCGTGACCTCGTTGCGGAAACTTTTTCCCATTTGCGCGATGCCGTAGGGGACGCGCATGCGCGAGGTCGCCGTCACGTTCTGGAACTGCGCGAAGATGGCCTGCGCCGTCTCGGGGCGGAGGTAGGCGACGTTCGAGGGGTCGTCGATGGGGCCCACGACCGTCTTGAACATGAGGTTGAAGGGCTTGGGCTCGGTGAGCTCGCCGCCGCAGTAGGGGCAGAAGAACGTCGCGCCCGCGACCTTCGGCTGCGGCTTCTTCTTCTGGTCGGCGTAGATGTCCTTGACCTGATCGGAGCGCATGAGCTTCTTGCAGTCCTTGCACATCGTCATCGGGTCGGAGAAGGTGTCGAGGTGGCCGGACGCCTTCCAAATCTTCGGATGCATGATGATCGTCGCGTCGAGACCCGCGACATCCTCGCGGCCGCGCACGGTGAACTGCCACCAGGCCTGTTTGATGTTGGCCTTCAATTCGCAGCCCAAGGGCCCGTAGTCCCAAAACCCCGGCATGCCGCCGTAGATTTCCGACGAGTGATAGATGAACCCACGGCGTTTGCACAACGCGCTCAACGATTCAAGAGACGACTTGTTTTCTTCTGCCATAATGCGTATTATACCACAAGGATGATTAAAAGCGCGACGCGAGGGAGCAGACGACCGCCGCCCAGGCGACGCCCGTCACAAGCCCCCAAAAGACTTCCGTCCGCGAGTGTCCGAGAAGTTCCTTGAAGCGTTGGCGCGGCTTGAACTTCAACTCCTTCAAGTCGCGGACAATCGCGTTCAAGACTTTGGCGTGCTCGCCCGCCGCCCGCCGGACGGTCGCCGCGTCGAACATCGTGACAATCGCGAAGGCGATGGCGAGCGTGCACACGGGCGTGCCGAAGCCCTCCGTGTAGCCGATGCCGCACGCGAGGGCGGTCACGCTGGCCGAGTGGCTCGACGGCATGCCGCCCGTCGCGACGAGATACGTGAAATCGAAAGTCTTTGTCCGACACGCGGCAATCGCCATCTTGATGAGCGAGGCGACGATCCAGCCCCCGAAGCCGCACCAAAACCACGGGTGGAGAAAGAGATCCCAAACGTCGAGGTGGCCCGTCACGTGCGCTCCTTCAAGGCCCTCGCGAGCCGCTCCTCAAGGTCGTGGTTGCGCAACGCGGATAGAACCTCACCCAAGTCGCCGTTCAAGATGCGGTCGAGCGCGTGGAGCGTGAGTCCGATGCGGTGGTCGGTGAGGCGGTTCTGCGGGAAGTTGTAAGTCCTGATCTTGTCCGAGCGGTCGCCCGTGCCGCGCAGCGTCAGGCGATCCGCCCCCACCTTCTTCTCCTCCTCGCGGCGCAGGTGGTCGAGGATGCGCGCCTTGAGCGTCGCGAAGCACTTCTCGCGGTTGCGGATCTGGCTGCGCTCGTCCTGGCAGACGGCGACAAGCCCCGTCGGGATGTGCGTCATGCGCACGGCGGACTCCGTCTTGTTGACGTGCTGGCCGCCCGCGCCGCCCGCGCAGAAGAGGTCGATGCGGATGTCCTTCTCCGGGATGTCGAGGTCGTCGCGCTCGTCCGCCTCCGGGAAGACGACGACCGTCGCCGCCGACGTGTGGATGCGCCCCTGCGCCTCCGTGACGGGGACGCGCTGGACGCGGTGCGCCCCCGACTCGAAGCGCAACGCCCCGTAGACGTCCTCGCCGGAGATCGAGAGGATCACCTCCTTGAAGCCGTCGAGGCTCGTCGCGTTCGCGCTCATGACCGAGACCTTCCAGCCCACCGTCTCGGCGTAGCGGCTATACATGCGGAAGAGGTCGCCCGCGAAGAGCGCGGCCTCCTCGCCGCCCGTCCCGGCGCGGATCTCCATCACCGCCGCGCGCGCGTCGAGCGGGTCGGGCGGCAGGAGCGCGGAGAGAACCTCCTTCTCCGAGGCCTCCTCCAGCTGGTAGGCGCACCAGGCGTAGTCGAGCTTCTTGAGGAACTTGTAGTCGGCGAGCGTCGTCAGGTAGCGGCGCCGGTCGGCTAAAACGGTTGGGTCGCCAAGCGCCGCTTCCACGGCGCCGAGGCGACCCAGCACGCTTTCGATCTTGGCGGGATCGATCACGCCGTCGGCTTCGCGAACTTCGCGTAGCGCTTCTTGAACGAATCGACGCGGCCTTCCGTGTCCACCATCGTCTTCGCCCCCGTGAAATACGGGTGGCACGCCGAACAGGTGTTGACCGTCATCGCCTTCTTCGTGGAGCGCGTCTTGAAGACGTGCCCGCACGCGCAGGTGATGGTCGCCTCGTCATATGCCGGATGAATCGAGCTTTTCATGCCTCTCTCCTTACTTCGCCTCTTCGACGATCGTGACGACCTTGCCGTCCTTGATGAATTTCACTTTGCCCTCCTTGAGCGCGAAGAGCGTGAAGTCGCGACCCTGCCCGACGTTCTTGCCGGGGTGGATCTTCGTGCCGCGCTGGCGGACGATGATCGAGCCGGCCTTCAGGAGCTGGCCGTCATACGCCTTGACGCCGAGATACTTCGGGTTGGAGTCGCGGCCGTTGCGGGCCGATGCGGAAGATGCCATTGTGTCCCTCCTTCCTTAGGCGATCGCCTTGACGGTGGCGACGGTCAGCTGCTGGCGGTGACCGACGAGGCGGCGCGAGCCTTTGCGGCGCTTCGCCTTGAAATTGAGCACTTTCTTGCCCTTGATCTGGCCATCGACCGTCAGGGTCACTTTCGCGCCCTCGACGTAGGGCGCGCCGACCTTGAGCGTCGCGCCGTCGCTGACCGCGAGCACCGTGGTGAGTTCCACGTCCTGCCCGGGTTCGACCGAGAGCTTTTCAATCTCGATCTTGTCGCCGGCCTTGACGAGCGTCTGCTTGCCGCCGGTTTCCAGTATTGCGTATGGTTGCATGGTTGTTTTCCTTCATTGGCCGCCGGACCTTCCATGTGGGAGGGAAAGCTCCCACGAAAGGCCGGGCGGGTTGACATCAATCCGACATCGGGCGGACTTTGCCCTCCTTGACGCGCTTCTCGACGACCGTCTGGGCGATCGCCTTCGGCACCGCCTCATACTGCTTGAAGATCATCGTGAACGAGCCGCGGCCCT
>CAVEND010000124.1:0-3914 GCA_963616865.1 Faecalibacterium prausnitzii
TCTGGGGCGTCTCCTACTTCGGCAGCACGCGGACGCTCGACCAGCACATCGCGCAGCTGCGCAAGAAACTCACCGACGCCCGCGCCATCGAGACGCTGCACGGCATCGGCTACCGCCATCCGCTGCCCACGCCTTGACGAACGCCCTCAAGGAAGCCCTCTTGCTCAGAAGAAATACCCGGAGAGGACTTTCTCGCGGCGGCGAAGTTTCGTGAGGTTCAAGTCCTGAACGATGGATGCGATGGCGAACCAATCCTCCGGCGGCAACGCGGAGGGCGGGAACGGACGCGCGAGGCCGAGAGAGTCAAGGCGCTCCGCCTCGCGGAACGCGGGCGCGGCATCGCCCGGCGACCAGCCGAGGCGCACCGTCACCGCCGCGCCGCCGTGCTCCTTCAGAAGCCGCAACGCCAACTCGCGGGCGCGGAACGCCCCGGCGACATCCACCTTGTGCGGATCCTTGCCGCAGATCGCCCCGCCGCCGATGGGCACCTCCGGCCCGTAGAAATCGACGGCGAGCTTCTTGCCCGAGAGCCCGTTGTCCCCTTCCGGCCCGCCGATGATGAAGTCGCCCATCCCATTGAGAATGAACCGCTCCGGCGGCAAGTCGGCAAGACCCGCGAGCCCCCGCGCCTCCAGTTCCGCCAGCGCGGCGCGCACGACGGGCATGACCTGTTCGTGCTGCTCCTCCGCGAAGACGCCCTTGCGATGCTGAATGCTCAGCGTGAGACGGTTCCACGCGCAGCGCGGCGTGTTCGCGGGGCCGTTCTCGAACGCGACATCCACCATCACCTTGAAGTCGGGGCCGAATTTGTCGGACACCGTCCGCCGCCAGCCGTCCACCTTCCGTCCGATCCAGTTCGCGATGAAGTGCGCGGGCGGCAGATAGTCCGTCGCGGCGTGGTTGCAGGCGAAGCCGGTCACGACATTCTGGTCGTCCGACAGGCGGCGGATGGCGCGTTCGTCGTCCGACAGCGGACCCAAGCAGACATTCTGAATCACCTTCAGGTTTTCAGGAGCGGGAACCCAAAGCCCTCCATACCCCGCCTTCCGATAAACGGTGCGGGCGATCTCCTCAATGTCCACGTTCGAGACGGCGCACGCGCCCTTCCCGCCGGCAATCCGCCCGTCAATGAAGACGTGGTCGGTGTGGACGGCGCACTCGACGCCAACAAGTGCCTCGCGGTCTCGCGTCACGGCGAGATCGACGATGGATTCCACGAGGACATCCGCGAGACGGTCGGGATGTCCGGGCGAGACGTATTCGGCAATGTGCGATTTCATTTCTTCCCTTTGTTTTGATGAATCTTAACACAGAGGCACAGAGACACAGAGAAAACCGTTTTTAACCTAAAAAAGTCTCACGAACTTGTCGGCGATTGATGCGAGGTCGCCCTCCTGGTTGTAGCCAAAATCCGCTTTGACCAGCCCGACGAAGAGGCGCATCCCCGCCGCGCGGAAACGCGCCGCAAGGGCCGCGTTCGGCTTGCCCGTGTAGCCGTCCGTGATGACGACGACCGATTTCGGCCGCTTCCGGCGCGGCAGACCCACGGCGTGTTCCAGCACGCAGTCAATGCTCGTCCCGCCCGTGGAGGAAAACTTCCGCTCGGCGAGGTTGCGGACGGAGGCTGGATGCACCGCCGTCGAAAAGACATGAACCGTGCAAAGCCCCCGTCGGCAATAGGGCAGAAGCGCTTGCGCCACGGACGGCACCTCGTCGGCGACGGAACCCGACACGTCGAAGTAGACGAACGCCTGGCGGTTGTCGTGGGTGGACGGACGCTTCAGCCGTGCGGTCGCGTTGTAGATCAGCGCGTCGCCGAACGCGAGCTCCCGCGCCTCGTGCGAACGGTCGTGCCAGTCCGGGAGAAACGTCGCCGTCTCGACCGTCCGCTCACACATGGCGCGGCGGCGGATTTCCCTCGGACCCGGAACCGCCGCGAACCGCATGAGGCGGCGCAGGCCGTGGCGCAACCGGGCGGCGGGATCGGCCACGGCGTTGAAGTCGCGCTCGCGCTCCTCCGCGCCGAGATCCTGCCCTTGGAGCGGGCGGTCGGGGCTGGGCCATTTGGAGATGATCTTGTGGATGAGATCCTTCATCTCCCGCGAAAGGTCTTCGCCATCCCCGCCGTGCGAACCGAGCAGCAGGGGCTTCCCCTCCGTGCCATCGCCAGGCTTGCCGCCGTCGCCCGCGAGCGTCAGCGCGATCTTCTGGACGCAGCCACTCGCGAGCAGAGCCTCGTAGACGTCGTAGTAGGTGCCGGTGTCCGTGCCGCCGTAGAGGAGGTTGAGCGCCGCTTCCGCCGCAGGGGGCGTCCCCTCGCCCTTGGGGCGCAGGAGGGCGAACGGCATCTTGTCGGACGGATAGTAGTCCGTGAAGAACGAGGTGAACGCCGGATCCGGGAAGAGCGAGCAGAGGATCGCGTTGATGACCGCGTCGAACACGATGTTGCGAACCTCCGTCGCGTGCGGGAAGAGCGTCGTGTGTCCGAGGATCACGTGGTAGAGCTCGTGCATGACGAGCATGAAGAGGTGCTCGTCCGTCTGGCAATGAGCCTCGATGAAGTCCTTGTTGAGCAGAAGTTCCGGCGACTCCCCGCACGTCACGCAGGCGGTCTTCGTCGTCTCCGACAGGCGGACGCGGAAGAGCGAGAGGAACGTCGCCAGCTCGAACGAACTCGGCGGAATCACATCGAGAATCCGCGAGACGATTCTCTCCCCGTCCGTCACGGCTCGCTCCCGAACTGCGGAAAATGCTTGGCGGGGAAGGAGAGCGCGGTGGCAAAGGAGCGCTCGGTGAGCCTCAACGCCCGGCGCGGCACGTAGACCGTCCCCGCCACCCGCCCCAGGATCGCGACGGCGAGAACCGGGTCGGCGCAGACTTGGTAGGCGTCGGGATGCCGTTTGAGAACGCCGTCCGCCTCGACGCCCGCCTTGAAGACAGTTCCCGCCATGAACCCCGTCGGACGCGCCACATCGTCGAACTCGGACTGGTGCCGACGCACAAAGCAGCGAACCCACTCCTGAACAGCCGCATCGCGCTCTTGCGGCGACATCGCCGCGTCGAACGCGGGGCCGAGACCGAGGCGAGATAAGTCGAAGACGACCTGCTTGCCGACGGGCCGCACGACAACCTTCACCTCCGTGCGCGGCGGGGCGCTCATGTTGGCGTAGGCGTCCCTCACAGACCGAATTCCTTCCAGAGGCTCTCGAAGTCCTCCGACACTTCATTGACCGCGCGCAAGTCCCCGAAGCCGTCGGGAAGATGCGAGTTGAGAAGGTTGGCGTGATACTGCGCAAATTCGGAATCCGCCCCGAAGCGGCTGTTGGCGTCCGCAACGCACGCGGCGACAGCGCGGGCGAGGGCGGCCCCTCTCGGCGAGACCTTGTGCATCTCCTCGCGGGGGCCGAGAACGCCCTGGATTTCCTTCGCGAGCAGTTCGACCGTCGCGGCGGAGATGTCCGACCGCTCGCGGATGGCGAGATAGGTGGCGAGCGCGAGTCCGCGCCGGAGATGCGCCTTCCCCTTCGCCACGCCCTCGCCGATGATGACGGCGGCGCGATCCGGCGGCACGACGATCCGCTCGGCAACCATCGTCCGCAGGCGACGCACCGGGTCGTCGATCCGCATGAGCCGCACGAGCGGATCATTTTCGTCGCGCATGGAAAGATCCCACGACATCTTGCAAACCGCCGTCAACTCGGCCGCGTTCAGCCGCCGCCTCGCCCGGTCGGGGAGCGTGTTGAGAAGCGCGAGGTGGGCGGAGCCGTAGAGGTCGGGGGCTTCGCCGTCCGTCCGCTTCGCCAAGACTTCGCGCGCCGCGTGGACGGCGATCAGGCACCTCAGGAGCATCGTCGCCCGCCGCGTGGAGACGTCGTATTTCGCGGCGTGGAGCTTCGGGACGAGCGTGACAATGT
>CAVEND010000125.1:0-3836 GCA_963616865.1 Faecalibacterium prausnitzii
CACCAAGCGGCGAGATATTCAGAGTCGACGCGGTGCTTGAACTTAGCCCCTCCGCATCCGCCCTTCCGCCACCGCCCGCCTATCGCCAGATCGGGAAGAAGAGAAGGTCGATTTCGGGCGACGCGCCTTGCTCACGCTCGTAGCGGAAAAGCCGCCACAGGAACGAGAGTTTCGTCGAGCCGTCACGCCGACGGTCGTATGTCAGGGCGGGGAACGCATCGAGCGAAACAGCCCCGCCTTTCTCCCGCCAGTCCCAGAGCCGCCACAGGACGCGGTGGCGCGTCTCGCTCTCGCCGGTCATCAAATCCGTTTTCCCGTCGTATTGATACAGCCACAGCAGGAGGCTTGAAGCGCGTTCCTCCCGGTCGGAGACCTTCTCGCGCGTCTTCAGGTCGAAGACAACGCGGCGGCGGGTGTCGTCGTTCACCAACAGGGCGTTGCCACGCTTCGTGCGAGAGGTGATCTCATACGTGCCGTCCGCAGAACCTGTCGCCCCCTCGACGGTGCGGTCGACATCGTGGAGGAGAACCATCGTCTCGCGTCTCGTCCAAAAACGCGACCCCACGAGGCTCATCCGCGACGAGTCCCCGTCTTGAAGGGGCTCCTCCGAGACCTTGACGCACGCTGGCAGCGTGGGCGAGTCGATGAGACCAACTTTCTCGTCGAAATCGAGCCGTGTGCTGTTCGACCACAGGGGCAAGAGCCAGCCTCCCGTCTCGGTGCCGCGTATCACGCCCATGAACGGCGTGAGGAAGGTGTAACTGTCGAGTCCACTGCGTTTTTGTCCGCCCAACCACGTCATCCACGTGCCGCCGTCCTCCCAGTAGAGAAGCGGAAAGACGTAAAGGCTCTCCAACAAGCCGTCCATCGCCTCCCATCCAACAAGGCCGAGCAACAACGCGCCCTCGCTGCAAAGAAACGACCTCTTCTTGTCAAACTTCCACAACGATGTCCGGCCCCACGAGAAGAACAGGGGCACCGCCCACCAAGACGAGTCGTCGTCCACCCCCGCCGCGTAAAGCGGCGTGACGAACGCCCGCTCGCCCTCGAACCAAAGAGGGAAGACCCAATGGCTGTCCTTCGTCTGCCCGTAGAGGGGCGTCGCGAACAGCCCTTCGTTGTCCTCATACCAAAGCGGTGCCGCCCACGAACACCGATACCCGGAGGACGTCCGGCGCGCGCCGGCCAGGCCTGCGAGCGTGTGAAAAGTCCACGAGTCCGCCCCATGTCCGTAATACCAGAATGGCAGAAGCGCGTTGTGATCCGCCCCGTGCCAGAAGAGCGGAAAGACGTTGAAATAGGCTTGATCCTGTCGATCCGTCCCCCAAAAAAGCGGAAAGAGGCGGTAGGCCCCGTGCCGCGTGTCGGCCTGGGCGATGGGCCAGAAGAGGTTGAACTCATCCCACGCGCCGACCGCGCCGCCCTGCCTGTGTTGCGAATACACGGGGCGCAGCGCGAGATGGTCGTCCGAGAACGAAACGAGCGGCCACAAGACCGACCCCACGGGATCGTTCCAATAGGCGAGAGGCCAGAGGTTCACACGCGAGGACGCGTCGCGGGCGGGGGAATCGTTCCCCGCCTCGTCAAACGGCGTCGATTTGAGGAGATCCGTCGCGCACCCCGAAAGGAGCAGCATCCCCGCGGCCGCCAAGGCCCCTGTCTTGACAGTTTTCATACGACCTCCCAATGCCGTCAGGCGTAGACGACTTTCGCGTAGGCCGAGCGCTGGACGCCACGCGGATACGTGACGGCGGGAAGCCCGAAGAGCATGGCGCAGAACGGCGTCGTCCGACGAAGCCCCGTCGTCTTCTCCAGCAACTCCGGGACGGCCTTTTGAACCAACTGAAGGAAGCCGCACCAACAGGTGGCGAGGCCGTTCGCGTGGGCCAGCATCTCGAAGTAGGTGCAGGCCGCCGCGAGATCCTCCCTCGGCGTCGTCACGGCCTTGTCCGTCTCGTCGGAGGAGATGATCAGAAGCCCCGGCGCGTCGCGGAAGAAGATGTCGCCCTTGCCCTGCCGCAGCCGGATCGCCGGAACCGCGAGCCAACGCGGCAGAAGGTGCGGGCCGTCGCGGTGCTCCTCCACGGCGTGGAGGAACCGCTGGCGAAAGCCGTTCATCGACGCCCGCGTCGGATAGCAGGTGAACGTGAGCGCGCGGGCGTTGCAGCCGGTCGGCACGTTGCCGAGGACGCGGAGGATCCTGTCGAGCGTCGACGGATCGACATCGGCGTTCTGGAAGCGGCGGACGGAGCGGCGCACCTGAAGATAGTTCTCCACCGCCTCCGCCGACGGCAAGGGAAGCCCCGCCGTCTTGACGGAATCCGCGGCGCGGCAGCCGTCAAAGGTGATGGCCCCTGTCGGGCAGATGGCGAAACAATGCTGGCAACGCATGCACTTCGCCTCGTCCTTGAGGACGGGAGAGCCGTCCTCGCCCCTTTTCAACGCGCCAAACGCGCAATCGCGCACACACGCGCCACAGCGGACGCACGCCGACTTGTCGAGTTCAAACAGCATCGTGGACCTCCTTGTGCGAACATTATACCATATTGCGGCGTTGGAGGGAGGTTTGGGGTGAATCCGAGGGATTCAGATTGGCTCGGGCGGCTGGATTCGAACCAGCGACCAATTGATTAACAGTCAACTGCGCTACCACTGCGCCACGCCCGAACAATCAAAGTGGGGAATAGTATACCAAATTGATTCACGTTCCGCAAGGGCGAAAAGAGAACAAAATGGCGTTGACGGCATCGATGGACTCGGCGATCTCCGCCTGCCCGGAGACGGCGATGCGCAAAATGGCCGCCTCGAACTGCGCGTAGAGAAGCGACGTCGCCCGGTTCGCGTTGAGCTTCGAGTCGTATTCGCCCCGGTGGACGGCCTCCACGATGAAGGAGTGGAGGATGCGCTTCAGCCCGACCGTGTGCCGCGTGATGTTGTCAATCGGGATCCGCCCGCCCCGGCGCACCGTGCAGAGGAAGTCCACGATCACGCAGAGGAAGTCGCGGTTGTCGAAGAGGAGCGCGAAGACGTCGATGCAGATCTGCCGGAGCTTCGCGTCGGCCGAGAGGCGCGAGCGGACGATCTCGCGGTAGCGCACCCCGATGACGCCCGTCGCCTCGTCGATGGCCTCGTTGAAGATCTGCCGCTTGTCCTTGAAGTAAGTGTAGAGGAGCGTGCGGGAGATGCCGCACGCCTTTGCGATCATGGCGAAGTTGACGTCGCTGAAGCCGTGGCGCGCGAACAGTTTGAGGCTGATCGCGCGGATCTCGCGGCGGCGCTCCTTGTGGTTGACCGTCTTCTTCGCCATGCGCTTGAGGGCCTTGGATCAGAAGTTATACGAAAGCGACGCGGAGAGCATGTGCGAATAGGCGTTGCTGACGTTGAACGGATGCCCGTCGATCTCGCGGTCGCTCTCAACCATCTTCACGAGGTTGTAGCCGATGTCGAGGCGAAGCGCGTCCCAAATGCGGTAGCCGAAGCCAAGGCCAATGATGTGGCGGTCGCCGCCGGGGAGCATCGTCGTGCCGCGCTCCTCGGACGAGGGATCCATGTCGAACACGTAGCCGAGGCGCAAGGCGAGGTCGTCCGTCGCCTGGTATTCGCCGCCCACCGAGAAGCGCCAGACGTCCTCCCATTCGAGCGGCAGGTCGTGCGAACTCGTCCCGCCACCCGGCTTACGCGCGGGAATCTTGAAGGCGATTGTGTCCACGCTCGACCACTGCGTCCACGTCGTCGCGAAACCGAGGTGCCACTTGTCGTTCGGCGAATCCCAGTTGAGACCGGCCGTGAGCGACTGCGGCAGCGTCAACTTCGCGCTCGCCTCGCTGTGCGTATCG
>CAVEND010000126.1:0-3824 GCA_963616865.1 Faecalibacterium prausnitzii
CCCTTCTCGTCGGAGAAGACGGCGTTGACGGCCTCGACGATGGCGGGCCCCGACCGCCGCGTCTCGTTGAGCTCGCGGATTTCGTAGAACCCGGAGTCGCGCTCGTTTTGGAAGATCGAGATGTCGCCGTTGCGCCACCCGTAGATGGCCTGCTTCGTGTCGCCGACGATGAAGATGGCCTTCTCGCCGTCGGACTGCTTGGCCTCGTCGATGAGGTTCGCGAGCGCCTTCCACTGCTCGCGGCTCGTGTCCTGGAACTCGTCCAAGGCCCAGGCGCGGATGTGCGAATCGGTGCGGTATTCGAGGGCGAGGCGGCTGTCGTCGGGCAGGGCGGCGATGAGGCGCGGCACGTCCGCGAAGACGAGGTGGCCGCGCGCGCGAACGCGCGTCTCGTAGAGTTTCTCGAACGCATCGAGAAGTCGCCCGTAGCCTTGGGCGAGGCGGAGCTTCGCGCTGAGCGAACAGGCGAAGACGTCGCGGAGAGCCTGACGGACGACTTTCGTCTCGTCGCGGGAGAGCTCGAACGTCTTTCTGTTGAATGTGAAAGCGTAGTCGTGGCCGTCGAAATAAGTGTCGATTTTCTCCAAGAGGGCGTTTGTGATTCCCTTGGCGTTCGAAAAACTCCCCGTGAAGGATCGCACCCAATGCGCGACATCGCGCCATTTCTCGCGGTCGGGGGAGGCGGCGAATGTCGATTCGATAAGCGCGGCGTCGCGTTGGAGGCGTTCGCGGCCTTCGCGCGGCGAGACGAGGAAGTCGACGTCCTCCCCGAAGATGGTTCTCGGATCGCCCCACGCGCGCGGATCGCCATTCGCGGCGAACGCCGTGTGCCACGTGGCGATGATGTCCTTGTAGCCTTGGACGAACGACTTCGCGTTCTCGTGGTTCTTCGCGAGGCGGAAGGCGTTGTCGAACGCGGCGCGGTCGGCGAGCCCCGTCCGATGCAGGAGCGTGGAGGCGACTTGCGCTTGCGCGAGCCGTTCGGAATAGGGACCCATGATCTCGATCTCGCCGAGGAGACCCAACTCCAGCGGGAAGACGCGCAGGATGCGCATGAGGAAGCTGTCGAGCGTCCCGATCTGCGAGAGGTGCTGCGTGGCGATGACGTTCCGCAGCGTGGCGGCCTCGTGCGCGTCGGTCGCGGCGCCGTGCGCGAGGCGCGTCACGAAACGCGCGAAGATCTCGCCGGCGGCCGCGCGCGAGAAGGTGAGCGCGACGATCTCCTGCGGCTTGACGCCTTGGTTGAGCAGGGCGACGAGATACTCGACGAGCTGGTGCGTCTTGCCCGTCCCGGCCGAGGCTTCAATGAGCAAGTTCATCGAGCCTCCTCTCCTGATCGTGAATCCAATTCTCCGACACCGTCTCCTCCGGCGAGGGGCGAAGCCACTTCCCGTAATCGCGCTTCCACAAACCCTTCTTCCCCGGCGGCCAAAAGAGGCCGCGCTCGATGCGTCGGATGGCGTCCTTGATTTTCTCCTCCACCTCCGGGAGGCCGTCGCCGCGAAAGACAAAAGGCTCGTCCATCTCGTCGGTGAAGACCACGTTCTCGGCCGTCTTCCCCAAAACGCAGTAGGCGGCCGAGAGGTTCTCCCGCGTAAGGCCTGTGAGATCCGCGTCGAGACCGGTCGTGAGCATCGCGCAGTAGAGGGGCAGCTGGACGCTCGCCGCGTCGATTTTCGAAAGGTCATCCCACGTCTTGTAGTCGATGACGCACCAACGCTTCTCGATCTCGTTGTAGTCGATTCTGTCGCACTTGCCCGCGATGAGCGTCCGCCGGGCGGGGTCGTCCGCCGAGGCGAAGTAGGAGACCTCGCATTTGCGCTCGCTGTGGCGGATGACCCACCCTTGGCGGCGACGCGCGGCTTGGATCGTGGCGAAATCGGCGAGCCGCCGCTTGACGCTCTCGCCCTGCATCCAGACGATGGCGGGGAGGTTCACGCCGAAGCGCGTGGCCAAGATCTCGTCAACTTGTCCCTCAAGGAAGCGGCGAATCGCCTCCGCGTCGTCCGAGTCCTTGACGTCGCTTCCCGCGAACGCCTCCAGCGATTCGTGCGCCAAATTGCCGTATTCGCTCGCGTCCAGCTCCTCGGCGCGAAAGGAGAGTTTTCTCTTGCCGATCACGCGCTGCACGTAGTAGGTGAACGGACAGCGCAGGTAGGTGTCAAGATCCGACGGCGACGTTTTGAGGAGCGGCGTGTTTTCCGCCGGGATGGGCAGATCGAGACGCCACGACGGGGGCAGGGCGTAGGGGGGATCTTCTTGGGAGAAAGTCTCCTCCCCATAGAAGCGCGTGACGCGCCGCACGAGATCCGCGTTGTCGTCCGTCTCGAAGAGGAGGCGCGAGGGCTTCTGCGCGTCGCCCTTCGCGTCAACGGCGTGGAAGAAAATCTTGACGGCGCCGGGGGCGCGGCTTTCCAAGGCGATGCGCAAGATGGCGCGGTCGCGCCGCTCCTTCGCCTCGTTGTCGGCCAGTCCCAAGCGGTGGCGCAGGGAGTCGGGCAGGAAGGGATGCCCGACGGTCGACTCCGGCACGCACCCGTCGCAAAAGCCCGCGATGACGAGTTCGGGCGTGTCGAGGAAGCCGAGTTCCATCCAGCCGTCCGTGAGGATGACGTCGCCCTCGTCGGGTTCGAGCTCGTAGGTCGCCTCCCGCAAACGGAGCGAGAAGAGAGCCTCGGCCTCGGAATCTTCGCGGTCGTCGTCGGGGAGGCATTCCGCCATGAGCGCGTTGACCGTCTCGGCGGCGGCGACGAACTCGCGGTCGGCGCGGCGGTGTTCGTCGAGGCGGATGCCGTGGAAGATGCTCGCGAGAAGGCTTCGCAGCGGCTTTTTCGCGAGTTCCTCGTCCACGAAATCGACGATGAGGCGGAGTTTCCCGTGGAGGCGACCCTTGAGGGCGGTCAGCGTCTCGGGGAGGAGTTTCGCCTGCGCGTGGTCGAGGGCGTTGAGGGCCTCCGTGATGTCCTCGTCCGAGAGGGTCAGTTTCCGCTGGATGTGGCGGCGGATGTCCGCGCTCCGCAAGAACGCCGAGAACGTCGCGTAGTCCCGCGTCTTCTTGAGGGTGACGATCTGCGCGACGAGATGCCCCAGGGACGACGTGATGAGCCGCGTGGCGGCGGGGTTGTGGATCTTGAGCCCCTTCGCCTTGAACGCCGACTCGATCTCCGGGAAGAGCGCGCTGTCGGCGACCGAGAGGGCGGGATACGCCTCGTCGTCCTTGACGGCGGCGAAGAACGACGCGATCCGCTCGGCCTCGTCCTGCGGCGAGGCGCAGCGCGTGATGGACGCGAAGGGAACGAGGGGCGAGGGCGCGGGGATGTCCGCGATCTGCGCGTGGAAATCCTCGACGTGGAGGATCTCCTCGATCTCCGGGTGGTCGAACGTGGCCTTTTGGAGGGCGAGGAGGCGGTCTTCCTTGCCGCGCGCGCGAAGGTGCGCCTGAGCCCTCTCCTCCAAATCGGCGCACACGCGCCAACGCTCGAACTCGTCGGGGCGCTCCTTCTCGACGACGGCGGCGACATCCTTGAAGGTGAGGGCCTTCGGCTCCAAGAGTCCGCGCAAGTCCACGTAGTCGCGGGCGCGTTCGAGGCGCGTCTCGAAGGGGGCGGCGCCGTCGCGCGCCGACAGGGCGGCGGCGAATGCGAGGAGTTCGTCGCCGCGCGTGGTCGAGGACGGCTCGTCGAGAAGGAACGTGGACGGCGTCTTGACGAGCGGCGGAATGATCGCGCCGAAGCGTTCGGCGAGGGCGCGGCGGAGCCGCCGCGAGGACTGCGACGTCGGCACGACCACGCAGACGTGGGCGAGGGACTTCGCGCCGCTCGGCA
>CAVEND010000127.1:0-3707 GCA_963616865.1 Faecalibacterium prausnitzii
GATGACTTCAAGGGCAAGTCCGGGGTCTCCCACCGCGTGCCGTGGAAGCAGGGGATGCTCGCGCTCGCGAAAATCTTTTTCTGACCGTTCTCCGCGATGCGCAAGACCTACCTCTCCCCCAACGACTATCAGCGCGACATCTGGCGCTTGGCGGCTAAAGTGCGCGCGTCCGGCTGGAAGCCCGATTTCCTCGTCGGCCTGTGGCGCGGCGGAGCGCCCGTCGCCGTCGCCGTCCACGAGTTTCTGAAGGTGACGGGTTGGGAGGTCGAGCATCTGCCCCTCAAGTGCCGCAGTTACGCCGCGTTGGGTTGCGTGGGCGACAAAGTCACTTTCACTTTCGGAGACAGCGTCTTCGCTCTTTTCCAGCCCCGCGACCGCGTTCTTTTCGTGGATGACGTGTTCGACACGGGAACGACGGCGGCGGCGGTCTTCGAGCGGGCCGCGTCCGCAAACATCGAGGCGAAACTCGCGTGCGTCTATTGGAAGCGGGAGATGAACAGAACCGCCCTCGCGCCCGATTTCGTGGCGCGTGAACTCGGCGGCGACTGGATCGTCTTCCCGCACGAGATCGAGGGGCTGGAATCCGACGAGGTGCGCGAAAAAGACCCCGTGCTCGCCTCGCTCATCGACGGGGTGGAGGACTGACGATGTTCACAGGTCTTATCCAGCGTCTCGGTCGCGTTCGCCGCGTCTCGCGTGGGCGCGGGCTTGTCTTGGAGATCGAGGCGGATCGCCCGTGGGAGACCGCGCTCGAACCGGGCGAGTCGGTCGCCGTCAACGGCGCGTGTCTGACCGTCGCCGCCTGTTCGGGTTCGCGCTTCACCGTCGATGTCTTGGAGGAGACGGCCGCGAGGACGCGCTTCGCCGCGATGCTGCCGGGGGAGCGTGTCAACTTGGAGCGCGCGCTCCGCGCCGGCGACGCCTTGGGCGGACATCTCGTGCAGGGGCATGTTGATGGCATCGGGCGCATCCGCTCGCGCGTGGCGCGTGGGCGCGACTTCCATCTGCGCATCGCCTGTGGGCGCGTCCTTGCCGCGCAATCGGTGCTGAAAGGCTCCGTCGCCGTTGATGGTGTGTCGCTGACGATCTCCGCGCTCGGCGACGACTTCCTCGGCGTGGACGTCATTCCGACGACCGCCCGCGAAACGACGCTGGGCTTGCGGCGGGAAGGGGACGAGGTTCACTTGGAGGGGGACGTGAACGGCAAGTATCTCGCCCGGTTCTGCGCGGCGCGTTCGCCTGCCTCGCCGCACGGCCTCACCGAGGCCGCCCTCCACCGCGCCGGCTTCGTCTGATCAATCGTCCTGAATGCGCCTTGTCCCAACGCAAAGTCCGGAAAGGGTTCGACGCAAAGAGCGCGAAGCCTACCCGCCCCGCACTATGCACCAAGCACTATGCACTAAGCACCAAGCACTCCCTCTCCACGCACTCTTCCACCTTTCCACTTTTCCACTTTTCAACAGCGACGCGCGGGACTGGCGGTGGAGAACTCGTCAGTGACGGAAGCGGAGGAGAATGTGCCTGAAGACGTCGCCAAGGTTGATTGGCCAGAGACGCGAGGGCAGTTCCGCCTCCAGGGGATCTTGGATGAAGGAGGGGAGATCCGGGTTGAAGTCAAGCCCCGTCAACTCCTCCAACTCGTCGATGGAGACGATGAAACGCGCCGCCCACGCCGTCCAGGAGACATCTTGCGGGAAGATGACCGCGAGCGCCCGGACGTCAAAGCCCTCTTGCGCGAGGATGACTTGGAAATACGCGGAGGGAATGTCGATGGAGTCCGATGCCATCGTCTCGCCAAGCGGCGAGGGGATCGCGCCAACAACGACCCAGATCTCGCCATAGCGCGACGTCCAAAAATCGGCGATGCGGTGCTCCATGTCGCGCCAAACGCCCCGGTTGAGGGCGGCCGTCTGCGGCGCGATGTTCGACATGAGGAACGTCTTGCGCCGCGCCTCCTCGCCGTAGCGCGAGATGATGGCGTGGTTGGGGACCATGTGCCCTCGGTCGTAGCCGCTTTTCGTGTAGGCGGCCGGCTTGGGGGCTTTGGGGACGCTGCGGTCGATCATGAATGAGGGACGCTTCCCGTCCTCAAAGCGTTTCGTTTTCGTGACGTGATACGCGCACCAAACGGGATGGCGCAGGGAATCCGACCAGCCGACGAGGAACTCGCCACGGTCGAGGACGCGGATGTCGTCGGGCGCGGGGGCGGCCTGTCGGCGCGGCGCACCGGCGAAGGTGACGCTCCCCAACGGGGCTTCGAGGTCGTATTCGTAGACGGCGTCGTGACCCGTCAAACCCAGCGCGTCCGTCAAGTCCGCCAACGGGTTTCCGAACCAAAGAAGCGGGGCCGTGACGAGGCGGGGCCACCTCGCCTCCTGCCGGGCGAGCCACGCGCGCGAATGGTGGACATACCACTCGCCCGCGGCGCCCCACAGCAGAAGGACGAGGGTGAAGCACGCGCCGACTTTGGCGAGGCGGCGCGCGCGCGTCGGCTTCTTCCCGGATGAACGGCGTCTCTTCTTCACGGCGCGGCTCAGAAATCCCCGAGTTCGATGCGGATCGTGCGGCTCTTCAACGCCTGCGCGGCGTCGGGATCGTCATCGCCGATGCCGTGGCGCGTGATGCCGTCCGACCGGTTGTCGGGAATGATGAGCTTCGTGCCGCACGCGGGACACTCCGTCTCCTGACCGATGAGGTCGGGAGACGCTTCGATCTCGGTGTGGCACTTGTCGCAGACGAAACTTGTGAAGCCTTCGTCCATGGTCAGAGCCCGAGCTTCGTGGCGCTGCGCCACTGGTAATACTTGCGGAGTTTGAGCTTCTTCGCGGCCGCCTCGTCGCAGAAGATCCAGCAGTCGTTGTGCGCCTGAAGGGCGGAGGCCGTGCAGAACTGGCTCATCGGGCCCTCCACGCAGCCTTTCACCGCGTCCTGCTTGTTCGCGCCGAACGCGAGCAGGATGATCTTCTTCGCCTCGCAGATCGTCCCCACGCCCATCGAGAGCGCACTCTTCGGAACGGCCTCCATGTCGCCCTTGAAGAAGAGGCGGGCGTTGTCCTTGACGGTCGAGGGCGTCAGGTAGACGATGGACGTGCGGCTCTTCAGGGAGGTGCCGGGCTCGTTGAAGGCGATGTGGCCGTCCGAGCCGATGCCGAGAACCTGAAGGTCGATGCCGCCCGCCGCCTTGATCTGCTTCTCGTAGGCGGCGCACTCCTTCACCGGGTCTTTCGCGAGGCCGTTGAGGACGTGCGTGTTCTTCAGCTGGATGTCGATCTTCTTGAAGAGGTTCTCGTTCATGAAGTAGCGGTAGCTCTGGTCGTGCGTCCCGGCGAGGCCGTAATACTCGTCGAGGTTCCAGCTCTTCACCTGCTTGTAGGAGGCCTTCTTCGCCTTGACGTCCTTGGCCATCTCGTTATACATGAGGACGGGCGTCGAACCCGTGGCGAGGCCGAGAACCGTCTTCGGGTTCTTCTTGACCTGAGCCGTGATCATGTCGGCCGCGCGGCGCGAGGCCTCCTCTTTCGTCTTGCAGATTACAACTTCCATGGATGTGTCTCCTTCGTTTTTGTGTGTGGTTAGTCAATGTAAAGGGGCGGGATTTTCTGCGGTGTGCGCGGCGCAACGGGCGCGGCGGCGGTTGGCGTTGTGCGCTCCTCCTGCGGCGCGTCTGCGCGTGTGGCGCGGTAGAGGGCGCGGACACCGAGGACAAG
>CAVEND010000128.1:0-3690 GCA_963616865.1 Faecalibacterium prausnitzii
CCGATAAAAATGGACATTTCTTTTCTCTCCCGTTTTCCGTCTTTTGGTGGGCGATACTGGACTCGGACCAGTGACCCCTACCGTGTGAAGGTAATGCTCTAACCAACTGAGCTAATCGCCCAAAAACGAATGGCGTAAAGTATACCAAATCACACCCGCGAATGTCAAGCGCGTGACGCGAAAGTGTGAGATTTGCAATTCGAGTCTCGCCGCTATGTTGCTCGTGCCGTTGGCGATTTCTTTGCCAGGACGGAGACGACGGCGGCGAGGACGAGCACGAGGCCGATGCAGAGGCGCGCTGAGAGGGTCTCGCCAAAGCAGAAAACGCCGATGGCGACGGCCGTCAAGGGTTCGAGCGCCCCAAGGATGGCCGTGGGCGTCGCCCCCAAGAGGCGCGAGGAATACGTCATGAAGACGAGCGAGAGCAACGTCGGGACGACCGCGAGGAACGCGGCGTAGAACCAGGCGGCGGTGTCCGCAGGCAGCCGCAGGGACGAGACGCCCTCCGTTTTGAGATCCGCGAGCGCGATGAAGAACGCGCAGGAGACGAGAATCCAAAAGGTCATCGTCGAGACATGAAGGCGCGGCTTCGTCCTGTTGACGACGATGATGTAGACGGCATACGCGAGCGCCGAGACGGCAATGAGGCAAAGCCCTTTCGCGGAGACGCGGTGCTCGCCCCCGCCGAGCGACAGGCACGCGATCCCTATGAGGGCGAGGACGATGGAGACGCCCGTCGAGAGCGAGAAACGTTCCTTGAAGAACACGCACATGATGACGGCGGTCAGGATCGGGTAGACGAAGAGCAGCGTGCAGACGACGCCGACGTCCATCAGGCGGAAACTGTCGTAGAACGTCAGCGACGAGACGGCGAAAAGGAAGCCGAGCGACACAACCGTCGCCGCGTCGCGGAAACGGCGCGGCCACAGGGGAACGCGGCGGCAGGCCATCACGACGGCGAGGATCGCGGCCGCCAGGACGAAGCGGAACAAGAGGACGTTGCCCGTCGTGTAGGCGCGGTCGTAGAGTTTGACCGCGCCCAAGGGGTTCGCTCCGTAGCAGACGGCCGCCAGCACCCCGCACAACGCGCCGAAGACGCGCCCGCGCAAGAAACCGGCGGCTTTCATGACGGCCTCAAGGCATGTAGACGACGCCGTAGATCGAGGCCGGCTCGCCGTTCAGCGCCCGCAGGCCGTGCTTGACGACGGCGTTGTAGTAGGCCGTGTCGCCCGGCTTGAGGACGGTCTTGTCCGGCCCGTAGGTGAGCTCCACCTCGCCCGCGAGGCAGATGATCAGTTCCTCGCCCTCGTGCGACGAAACCTCGTCCACGCCGTCCGCCTCGAACTCGATGCGGAACGGATCCATGTGGCGGTCGGGCTTGCCGCGCGCGAGCGAGTGCGACGAGTAGCCGAGCGCGTTCACCGCGTCGCCCGACGCGCGTTCCGCCGCGAGGTTCTCCGCGCGCGTGATGATGGGGTCCGGCTTGAACTGGTCGTCCATAAACGTGCCGAGGCGCTGGCCGAGGGCGCGGGAGATCTTCGTCAGCACGCCGAGCGCGGGCAGCACCTCGCCCTTCTCAATCGCGTTGACGAGTTTCTCGTCGACGCCGCTTTTCTTCGCGAGGTCGTAGACGCTCATGTCCACGCGCTCGCGGTAGCTGCGGATTCTCTCGCCAACCTGATTCGGCTTCTTGTCGTCGTTGTTCATCTGTTGTTTTTCCTTATGAGTTTCGAATGTTTCGCCTTTCTCACGCCTCCGGCCACAACTCGTGCGCCATCTCGCGGAGTTTGTATTTTTGGATCTTCTGGCTCGCGGTCATCGGGAACACATCCAAGAAGTGGACGTATTTCGGGATCTTGAACCAGCTGATCTTGTCCTTGCAGAAGACGGCGACGTCATGCTCCGAGATGTCCGAGCCGTCGGAGCGGATGATGAACGCGGCCGGCTGCTCGCCATACTTCTTCGAGGGGCAGCCGACGACGGCGACGTCCTTGACGCCCGGCATCGTGCCGATGAAGTCCTCGACCTCCTTCGGCGAGATGTTCTCGCCGCCGCGGATGATCAGGTCCTTCAGGCGCCCGGTGATGTAGTAGTAGCCGTCCGCGTCCATCTTGCCGATGTCGCCGGAGTGGAGCCAGCCGTTCTTGTCGATGCACTTCGCCGTCTGCTCGGGCATCTTGTAGTAGCCCTTCATCGTGTTGAAGCCACGGCAGCAGATCTCGCCGTCCTGGCCGATGGGCGCGATCTCGCCCGTGTCGGGGTTGATGATGGCGACCTCGACGCCGGGCAGCGCCTGGCCAATCGTCTGGCACTTGCGCTCGATGGACGGCTCGAAGTAGCGCGTCATCGTCATCACGGGGCCGGACTCGGTGAGGCCGTAGGGATTCGTGATCTCGCGCATGAACATCTTGTCGTTCGCCTGCTGCATGCGGTGCGTCGGGCACGCCGAGCCGGACATGATGCCGGTCCGCAGCGAGCGGAAGTCGAAGCGGTTGAAGAGCGGGTGGTCGAGCATCGCGATATACATCGTCGGCACGCCGTAGGTCGCCGTGCACTTCTCCTGCTCGATGGAGGTCATCACCTGCACGGGGTCGAACTTCTCCAAGAACACCATCGTCGCGCCGTGGTTGACGCAGCTCATCACGCCGAGGACGCAGCCGAAGCAGTGGAAGAGCGGCACCGGGATGCACACGCGGTCGCGGCAGGAGAGGTTCTGGCACGCGCCGATCCAAAAGCCGTCGTTGGCGATGTTGCGGTGCGTGAGCTGGACGCCCTTCGGGAAGCCCGTCGTGCCGGACGTGTATTGCATGTTGACGACGTCGTTGACGTCGCACTGACGCTGACGCTCCAAATACGCCTCCTGCGTGACCTCGCACGCGAGCGACTTCACCTCGTTGAGCGAATACATCCCGCGGTGCTTCTCGCCGCCGAGGAAGAACACGCGCTTCAGGTGCGGATACTTCTCGCTCCTGAGCTGGCCGCGCGGACACTCCTTGAGCTCCGGCACGAGGTCGTTGATGACCTGCACGTAGTCGCAGTCGCGGAAGCCGTTGATGACGAAGAGGTTCTCCGCCTCGGACTGCCCCAGCGCGAAGTCCATCTCGTGCGACTTGTAGTTCGTGTTCAGCGGCAGCAGAATCGCGCCGATCTTCGCCGTCGCGAACATGAGGACGACCCAGTGCGGCACGTTCGTCGCCCACAAGGCCACCTTCTCGCCGTGCTTGACGCCGAGCGCCATCAACCCCTTGGCGACGAGATCGACCTCCTCGCCGAACTGATACCACGTGAGGCGGAAGTTGCGGTCGGCGTAGACGACGGCGTCGTTCTCGCCGCAACGCGCAATCGTCTGGTCGAGGAGCTGGCCCAGCGTGTATTCGCGCGTCACGGGCAGGTTGTGCCACGGAACGCCGGTGGAGACGGATTGCGTGAACGGCGCCGTCTTGGGCGCGGTGCCGAACGGATCGGTGAGTTTGAATTCGTGGTTCATTGCGTTTTTAGGTTTCAGGTTAAGGGTTAAGGTTTTGAAATTTTGGTTTATTTTTGGTTTAGAGGGCTTTGGGACGTGAGAGACGTAAGAGGCGTAAGGGACTTAAGGCCAAACCGCCTCACTTATGCTGCTTATAAGTCTCATGCCTCACGTCGCTCCTGTCGCTTAAGTCTCTCACGTCGCTACTCCTTATCCCACGCCCA
>CAVEND010000129.1:0-3642 GCA_963616865.1 Faecalibacterium prausnitzii
TAGGCGAGGCTCTTCAGGATCACCTTCAAGCAGGGGAACACGTCGTCGAGCGTCCCGTAGCACATCGGCAGCAGCGCGGGGATCGAGTTGACGATGATCTTGTAAATGAGATAGGAGAGGAACGTCACCTTGACGACGTTCTTCGCGAACTCGAAGAGGTTTTTGAGGCAAAAGATTTTTTTCGCGCCCTCGGCGGGGTTCACCTTCTTGAGGTCGGGCTTGAGCGGCTCGAATGAGAGGAGAAAGCCGACCTGAATGACGTTCGCCACGACGCCGACGGCCGCCGCGAGCAGCGCGAAGAGGAAGGAATACTTGCAGACGATCACGAGGGCCATCTTGCCCGCCTCGCGGACGGAGAAGATGTCGTTCTCGCCGACGCGCAGGCCGACGTAGCGGATCAAGTCGGACACCTCGTCGGTGAGCGCGACGGACATCGCGCCGGTGACGGCGAGCATGACGAGGAGGATCGCCGTCGAGACGACGTCCTTCGACGTGCACACCTGCCCCTTCTGCCGCGCGTCGCGCAGCTTCTTGGGCGTGGGCATCTCCGTCTTCTCGCCGCCTTCAGCCATCCCGCCTCCGCTTGAACCGCCAATCGTTGCTCATCATCACAGCGGATTATACCAAATTTCACGAGGCCGTGCAGACGCGCAAAAACACGGCGGCGGCGGATCAGCGTTTGTCGGAGAAGACGACCTCGATCACGAAGTTGATCGGGTCGCCCGCCGGGACCTCGCTCATCGTCGAGGCGCGATCCGAGGCAATTTCGGCGGCGATGCGGTCGTCCAGCTCGCGGTCGAGGAACGCCATGACCTCCGGATTTTCCCGCAAATAGAGCGAAACAGCCATCCACAACGCCTTGTTCGCCTCTTCGTGATCAATGGCCTTGCGGAGTCCCGCCTCCTCGTTGAGGACATCCATCCACGTGTCCCGGAGGCGGTCGGCGATGACGCGGGCGACGTTCCAGAGTTTCTCCTTCGTCGTTTCGCCGACATCCAACGGCAGGGGCCCTGCGTCTTTCAATGTCTGAAGGAACCGCAACGCCAACAGCACGCTGACGCGCTTGCCGCGCATGGCGACGGCGGAGACAAGGAAGTGCCTCAACCGAGCGTCCGTGAGCAAGTCGGCGCGTGTCTCGGGCTCGGCGAGAACCCACGCTTGAAGTTCCTCGCGGAGGCTCGCCACCTCTTGGAGCGTCTCCTCCTCCTCGCCGTCGAACTCCAGCACGAATTTCTCCCGCCCTTGCAAACGGTATTCGGTGACAGACGAGCGCGAGCGGTCGAGATAGGCATCCTCCAAGCGGACGGTCTCCTCCTCCGTGAGGCGAAGTCCCGGCGCGTCGTCGGGGTTGACGCGCTGGGCGAACGTCTCCACGAACGCCCGCGTCCGCGCACAGATCTCGCAGATGACCTCACCGTTGCGACGGAGACGGTCGAGGTCTACGGGACGCTTCTGCCGCCGCGCCTCCTTGACCTCCTTGTAAATGAGCCGGTCGAGATCCCATTCGCCGCGCCGAAGAAAGATCCGCTGCGCCTCGGGGAGAAGCGGAACGCGCGCGCGCAAATGTTGAAGGACGGCCTCTTTCGCGAGATGCGCCTCCCGCACGAGATCCATCGCATCAAGAACTTTGGCGAGTTTGCCACGCGCCTCCCGCGCCACGCGGGGGACGAACGATTTGAAGGCGGGGTGGCCAAGCGCGTTTTCCTTCGCGACGCCAAGAGCCTCGGCGAAGGCGCGGCGGAGGGCGTCCACGTTCGCCATCGCGTCGCCCTCCCCTTCGAAGAGGCACGCGCCCAAGTCGTTCGGCCGCCCGGTGCGCGGGAAGAAGAAGGTTGTGCCACCGAGGCCGCGCTCAACGCCGGCGAGCTGGCGGCGGAGGAGCGGGCCCGGCACGCCCGCCGGGACGCTTTTGCGGAAGAGATCCCGCGACCGCTCCACATTCGCGACGATCTCCGAATCCTTCAGAATCTCCGACTGAAAGGCGTCCGCCACGCCGGCGAGCAACGCCGCCTTCACGACGGCGGACGGCGCGGAGTTGATGCGCGCGCGGAGGCGTTCGAAGGCGCGGGCGCACAAGTTGTCCATCATCGCCTGATCGGTGATGACGCCTTGCGAGTCCACATAGTCCGCCCGCGCATCGAGCGGCAGGTTCGAGAGCGCGTTCGCGGCGAGGTCGCGGAGCATCTGCGCGTTGATTTCTCCGAAGCCGGACTCGAGGTTGGCGACAAGTCCATCGAGCGTCTCGCGGTCGAGCGCGTCGAGCTCCGCGATCTGGCGGTCGACGGCCTGCGCGGCCTCCGCCGCCGACGGGGCGCCCGCGATTCGGACGAGGCGGCCGGAGCCGATCTTCCGCGCGTATTTCGCGCTGCCGAGGTGGCGCATCTCGGAGTTCGTGATGGGTGCGCCCGTGTGGTCGGAGATGTCCGTCTCGCCATCCTTCCACCATTTGTCGGCGAGTTCCGCCCCGTCCGTCCGCTTGCCGTCGAGCGTCGTCCACTCGAAGACGACCGTTTCGCCGCGTGACTTGAAGAAGTCGAGGCCAAGCTTGCTCGTCTGCCGCCAAAAGGCGGTCATCGCCACGTGGTCGAGGAGGGTTTTCGCCGCGACACTGTGGTCGGCGGGCGCGTGGCGCGAGACGATCTCCGCGATCTTCGCCTCAATGCCCGCGCGGTCGAGGTCGCCGAAGTCCGTGTCAACGATCTCCAGGATCGCGTCCGCCACCGCGCCGATCACGATGTTCGCGTCGGGGAATTCCTTGATGACGCGGGGGTCGGTGTTCTTGCGCACCATGTCGTGGACGGCGGCCGCGATCCCGTGGCGGGCGATCTCGCCGGCCCAGCCCGTGAGTTTGCCGGCCGTCGCGTCCGACCGCGCCCGGCGGATCTTCGAGAAGATGTCGAGGTCGCGCCAGCGCAGGAACCGCAGCCAGTCCGCCTGGTCTTTGGGCGTGATGATGTCGTCGTCGTCCTTGGCGGGCTTGTAGACCCACGCGCGGCGGTCGTTGTCGCGTGTGAAGGCGATGGTCAACGCCGCGCTCTCCACGTTGCCATTGAGTCCGATGGACTCGTTGTAGCCGTTGATGAGCTGCGAGCGGATGGGGGTCTTGAGAACGCCGTCCCCGCCGACCTCCTCCGAGAGCTGGTTGACGAGCGGCAGGGAGGGGTCGCGGACGGCGGAGAATCCGTAGAGCGCGAACTTGCCGCCCGCCGTCCGGGCCATCGCGCCCTTCTCGGCGCGGATCGTCCGCGTCACGTTCTCGCGGAAGCCGGTCACGGTGGCGACCTCGCCGAGGTCTTTGGCGACCGAATGCCGCGCCACGAGGTCTCTCAGGCGGTCGAGGACGGCCGCGCGGCGGGAGCCTTGGAAGAAGCCCCTGAAGAAGTCGAACGAGGCGAAACGGACACGCGGGTCGTCCGGGTTCGCGAACGAGATGCGGAAGGTGCGGCCGTCGACCTCGATTATCCTGTCCTGAAGGTCGGAAAACGACCCGTCGGGGGCGCGGAAGGTGGCGAGGGTGATGTCCTCAGCGCGTTGGAACGCGGCGTCAATGCGAATCGGCATGGGTCAACCTCTCTTTCTCGTCCGTTGTGGTTTCGCGACTTGTCCGCGTTGTCTACGCGCCACGCGCCACCAAGGTTACAG
>CAVEND010000130.1:0-3607 GCA_963616865.1 Faecalibacterium prausnitzii
CGTCGTCGGAGGACGCGGCGGACGTCGTCATCGTCAACAGCTGCACCGTCCGCCAAAAGGCCGAGGAGAAGGCCGTCGGCAAAGTCGGGAACTTGCTCGCCGAGGGGAAGATCGTCGGGCTGATGGGTTGCGCGGTGAAGCGGATGGGAGAGTCGGTCTTCGAGCGACTTCCGAACCTCCACTTCGCCGTCGGGCCTCGCCGCTTCGGATTGATCCCGCATCTCGTCGAGCGCGTTCAGAAGGGCGAGCGGCGCGTCCTTGAAACGGGCGACGACGAAGTGCCGCAGGGACTCGACGCGCATCCCGACACGGCGCGGGCGGGAACGAGCGGCGTTTTTCAAAGCTACGTCACCGTCCTCTTGGGGTGCGACAACCATTGCAGTTACTGCATCGTCCCCGATGTGCGCGGCCCTGAATACTCGCGCCCCGCGAAGGAAGTCCTCGCGGAGATCCGCTGCCTCGCCGCGCGTGGCGTCAAGGAGGTCTGCCTCTTGGGTCAGAGCGTCCTGCGCTACGGCGTCCGCAACCGCGTCTGGGACGACGACGCGCCCAACCCCTTCGGCTTCCACGAAGCGTTTCCGCGCCTCTTGGCCGCGATCAACGAGATCGACGGCATCGAGCGCATCCGCTTCACGTCCGCCCACCCCAAGGGCTGCACGCGCGAGCTCCTGCGCGTCTACGAGACGTGCGGGAAAGTCTGCCGCCACATCCATCTGCCGGTGCAGTCGGGCTCCGACCGCATCCTGCGCGACATGGGGCGGCGCTACACACGCGACGAGTATCTCGCCGCCGTCCGCTCGCTTCGCGCGCTCGATCCCGAGTTCGCCGTCACGACGGACGTCATCGTCGGCTACCCCGGCGAGACGGCGGCGGACTTCGACGCGACGCGCTCGTTGATGGACGAGGCGGATTTCGACAACGCCTTCATTTTCAAGTATTCGCCGCGCCCCGGCACACGGAGCGCGAGGATGGCGGACGACGTGATGCAAGACGAGAAGGAACGCCGCAACCACGTGCTGTTGGACGAGCAGGACGCGCGGGGCTTGCGGCGCAACCGCGCCCTCGTGGGCTCGGTGCGCGAGGTTCTGCTGGAGGGCGTCTCCAAGCGCAACGACTCGCGCCTCGTCGGCCGCGACGCGGGCAACCGCCTCGTCGTCTGGGATCGCCCCGCCCTTGACGCGCCGCCGCTCGGCTCGCGCGTCTCCGTCAAGATCCGCGAGGCGCACGCGCAAGTTCTTATAGGAGAGACATAAATGAAAACTGCCATTGTCGGCGCCGCCGGGCGCATGGGGAAGAAACTCGTTGAACTCGCCGCGTCACGCGGCTTCGAGGTCGTCGCCGAAGTCGATGTCCGCGAGGGCTATGCGCGGGCGTGGGGCGCGGAGACGCAGGGCGTGATCGACTTCTCGTATCACGCGTGCGTTCCGTCGTTCGTCGAGAAGGCAGCTTCGGACGGTCTTCCCTACGTGATCGGCACGACGGGGCTGACGGCGGAGGAACAGGCGGTTGTCGACGAGGCGGCGACAAAAATCCCCATCGTCCAAAGCGGCAACTACTCGCTCGGCGTCAACTTGCTCGCCGCGTGCGTGAGCAAGGCGGCGGCGATTCTCGACGAGTCCTACGACATCGAGATCACCGAGACGCACCACCGCCTCAAGAAGGACGCGCCGTCGGGGACCGCGCTCTTGCTGGCGCAGGCCGCCGCCGAGGCGCGTGGCGTTTCGCTTTCGGACTGCGCCGTCTTCGGCCGCCACGGCGAGGTGGGCGAGCGGCCACGCGGCGAGATCGCCATCCACGCGCTGCGCGGCGGCTCGGTCGTCGGCGACCACACGGTCATGTTCTTGGGCGACTTGGAGCGCGTCGAGCTGACGCACAAGGCGCACGACCGCGCGGCGTTCGCCTTGGGTGCGCTCACGGCGTTGCGCTGGGCGGCGAAACAGAAGCCCGGCCTTTACACGATGCGCGACGTCTTGGGGTTCAACTAAAATGAAAGTCCTCATCACCGGCGGCAATGGAATGCTCGGACGCACCTTGCGCGCGGAGGCGTTCGCGTCCGACGAGGTTGTCGTCGCCGATCTGCCCGCGTGGGACATCACACGCGACGGCGACTTTTTGGAGCGGACGCTCGCCGTCAAGCCCGATTTGATCGTCCACTGCGCGGCGATGACGAAGGTTGACGACTGCGAGCAGAACCGCGAGGCGGCCTTCAAGGTCAACGAGGAGGGGACGCGGAACGTCGCCCTCGCGGCCAAGGCGGCGGGTGCGCGGCTCATCGCCCTCTCGACCGACTACGTGTTCTCCGGCGAGCCGCCGGCGACGCCCTGGGCGTGGAGCGAGACGGACATCCCGCGCCCGCGCACGGTCTATGGCGCGTCGAAGTTCGCGGGCGAGCAGATGATCGAGATGATCCACCCCGACAACTCGGTCATCCTGCGCATCGCCTGGCTCTACGGCGCGGGCGGGCCCTCGTTCATCCACACGATGGCGCGGCTGGGCCTTCAGGCGGGCGAGCCGCTGCGCGTCGTCAACGACCAAATCGGCAACCCGACGAGCGCGTCGGCCGTCGCCGGCGTGATCCGCTTCCTGTTGACGCGCCCCGACGTGTCGGGCATCGTCCACGGCACGTGCGAGAACGCCTGCTCGTGGTTCGACCTCGCGAAGGAGCTGTTCTCGACGCTCCGCCTCACGCGCGAGCTCGTCCCCTGCTCGACGGCGGAGTTCCCGCGCCCCGCGCCGCGTCCGCACCACTCGGCGCTCAAGAAGACGGCCCTCAACTTGCTGGGGTATCGGACGCCCGACTGGAAGGCGGCCCTCCACGATTTCCTCGCGCGCGCGCCGAACTTCCCGTTCGAAGCGTGAGGGCGGACAAAGACAAGGACAGTTCAGGAGAGACTTATGGCAGGCGAATATCAGTTTTCCCTTCAGGACGTGACGAAGCAGCAGGGGACGAAGACGATCCTCAAAGACGTCAACCTCTCGTTCTTCTACGGGGCGCACATCGGCGTCATCGGCGGCAACGGCGCGGGCAAGTCGTCGCTTTTGAAGATCCTCGCGGGGCTTGACAAGGACGTGATGGGCAAGGTCGAGGTCGCGAAGGGGACGAAGGTCGGCTATCTGCCGCAGGAGCCCGTCCTCGACGACGAGAAGACCGTGTTGGAAACGGTGATGGAGGGTGTCGCCGACGCGCAGGCGATGGTGACGCGCTACGAGGATCTCTGCTGCGAACTCGACGACCCGAAGGCCGCCGCCGAGATGGAGCGTCTTCAGACGATCATCGACGCGAACGACTACTGGAACCTTGAGAACCTCGTCGAGCGGCGCATGGCCGACTTGTGCTGTCCGCCCGGCGAGAAGAAGGTCGCCGTCCTCTCCGGCGGCGAGCGTCGCCGCGTCGCGATTGCGCGGTTGCTCCTCTCGAACCCGGACGTCCTTCTTCTCGACGAGCCGACGAACCACCTTGACGCGGAGACGACGTTCCGGTTGGAGGCTTACTTGAAGGAGTTCAAGGGGACGCTCATCGTCGTCACGCACGACCGCTACTTCCTCTCGGACGTCACGGACTGGATTCTCGAACTCGACCACGGCGTGTGCTATCCCTACAAGGGCA
>CAVEND010000131.1:0-3581 GCA_963616865.1 Faecalibacterium prausnitzii
CAAGCAAGTCGCTGACGGCCGAGGGTTGTTCGTTCCCCTTGCCGACGGCGATCAAAAAGCCCACCATCGAGCGCACCTGCTTGTAGAGGAAGCCGTCGCCGCGCACGGTGAAGACGATGCGGGGGCCGCGCTTGACGACATCAAAGGAGAAAATCGTGCGCACCGTCGAGGCGAGCTCGCGGTGCGGGTTCGCGGCGAACGAGAGGAAGTCGTGCGTGCCCACGAACCTCGCGGCCGCCTCGCGCATCGCCGCGACATCGAGCGGACGGTGCGAGAACGCCCAATACCGCGCCAGCTCGGGCGGGAGGATGTCCGCCTGATAGAGCTGATAGCGATACTCCTTTCCCGTCGCCGAGAGCCGCGCGTCGAAGTCCTCCTTCGCGAACGACGATTTCAAGACGCGGATGTCGGCGGGAAGCCTCGCGTTCAAGGCCCGCACGAGGTTCTTCGGCGGGACCGGCTTCGTGAGCGAGAAATGCGCGACGAACCCCTTGGCGTGGACGCCCGCGTCCGTGCGCGACGAGCCGAACACGCGCACCGCGCCGCCCTCGACGAACGCGAGAGCCTCCTCGACGAGCTGCTGGATGCCTAAAGCGTTCTCCTGAAACTGCCAGCCCGAGTAGTTCGCGCCGTCGTAGGCGAGCGTGATGCGGTATTTGCGGGGCGCCATCTCTCACCCACGCGCGGCGGCGAGGAGCTGCTTCATCTCGCCGAGGCGCGACTTGTCCGCCACGAGGACGCCGTCCTTCGTCGCCACGACCACGAGGTTGCGGACACCGAGAAGCGCAACCTTCGTTGACCGCGCCACGCAGATGTTCCCGTGCGCGTCGTGGACGAAACAAGGCCCTTCGCGGACGTTCGCGTCCTTGTCGTGCGGGAAGTGTTTGTCGAACGCCGCGTAGCCGCCCACGTCATCCCAACCGCACGCGGCGGGCACGACGCGGACGTCCTTGAACTTCTCCATGACGGCGTAGTCAAACGAGAGGCGCGGCAGCGCGGGGTAGACGCGGGCGAACGACCGCGCCGAGAAAAGCGGCGTGAGCGCGGGCGCGTGCGTCGCAATCGCCGCGCGGAACGTCGAGGCTTTCGCGATGAACATCCCCGCGTTCCAAAGGAAGCCCTCGCGGAGGTAGGTTTTCGCCTTCTCGGCGGTGGGCTTCTCGAAGAACCGTCCCGTCTTGGGATCGACGTAGCCAAAGCCGGTCGCCGCGCGCGTGGGCGTGATGCCGAGCGTCACGATGGCCGCACTGCGTCGCGCCACAGTCACCGCCTTGCGCAGCGCGGCGCGGAAGGCCGTCGGTTTGAGGACGAGTTGGTCGGCGGGGAAGAAGCCGACGACGCCCGTTTCCCCCGCGAACCGCAGCCCCAGCGCGACGGCGGCGGCCGTGTCGCGGCGCATCGGCTCGCCGATGACATTCTCCTTCGGCAGCTCAACAAGTTCGCGCCGCGTCGCCGCGACGAGATCGCGCGAGGTGACGACATAGACGTCCTTCGGCGCGACGAACCCCGCCAGCCGGCGGTAGGCCTGGACGAGGAGGCTCTCGCGCCCGAAGACCGTCAGGAACTGCTTGGGGCGTTTCGCGGTCGAAAGCGGCCAGAACCGCTCGCCCGAGCCGCCCGCCAAGATGACGGCCTTGAAATCAGTAGAGCTTGCGGCCATAGACGAGGATCTTGTGGAGATGGAAGACTTCCTTCTTCGCATCGGCCTTGCGCCCGACGCGGACGTAGCGGGCCGTCTGCGGCGAGGGGAGCGCGACCTTCCACTCGTTCTGAACCTGATCGCTCTCCCAGACTTTCGTGAAGGTCTTGCCGTCCTTGGAGACCGACACCTCCAAGGGAACCTGCCGCGAGCCGTTCTGCCCGCCGCCGGAGTTCACGATGGTGATGCCCGTCACCTCGCTGTCGCCCTTCAGGATCACCTCCGCCCACGGCGCCGTCTCCTTCCCCGTGTGGAAGCCGTTGCCGCCCTCGAAGTCCGCCGCCTCGATGACCTGGCGGTAGGCGATGGGCGTGTCCCACGAACTCGTGCTGGAGATCTTGAGAAGCCCGTCCTGCGAGAGGAGCGGCTGGCCGTAGTCGACCTTCGGGTAGTCCTTGCCGCCGCGCTTGAGGACGAGTTTCGGCGAGAGCTTGTCGAGGAGCGCGTAGACTTGCTTGAACATCTGCAGATCCTCCGACTGCGAGGCTTTGACGATCATCCCCCGGTAGTCGAGCTCGCGTCCCGTCTTCTGCGCGAACTTGCCCACCTCCACGAGGAAGCGCTTGGAGGTCTCCGGGCTTTTCATCATCTTCTCCGCCGCCCAGTTGATGGTCTGGTGGTAGTAGGTCTTGGAGGCGGCCTGCCCCTCCAGCATGGCGGGGAGGAGCGCCCAGAGCGTCGCGTCGTCCGTGCCGAGGATGCGGAAGACGCCGTCGAGGACGCGCTCGTTGAAATACATCGGCTCGTAGGTGGGCGCCTCGTTCTCGTGGAAGGCGAGAAAGCCCTTCTTCGCCGCCTTCACGCGCTCGGCCTTGTTGGCGGAGAACGCCTCCAAATAGCGCATGTAGAGCTGCCAGCCCTGGCAAGGCTCCGTCGCGAACGTCTCGCGCAGCGTCTCGGCGAACGACTCCCACTTCTCCGCCGAGGGGCTCGCCTTGATCGCCTCATACCAGTCGTAGGCGGCGTTCCAGTTGCCCGGGACCAAGCGCATCGACTCCGCGTAGTCGCCCTTCCAGCGCAGATACTCGGCCATCATCCGCTTCGGGTTCGAGTAGTAGCGGTTCTGCTCCTCCAGCGCGGGCCAGCCATCGCCGCCGAGCGTGAAGTGCGCGCCCGTGTGGCTCGTCACCGAATACGCCTGCCCCCAGCGGTTCGCCGGGAAGTCCCAGATCATGAACGCGCAATGCCCCGGCTGGCCGGCCGTGAACGAGCGGATGCCGTGCGAGGCCGCGCACTGCGAGCCGAACTTCGAGAGGGCCCCGCACACGCCGCCGACGCGGTGGCGCAGCTCCTGCGTCTTCCAGCGGTGCGACCACGGGCGGTAGTAGAGGGGGCCGTGGACGGACGCGCCGAAGCAGTTGAACTCGCGGTAGTGGCACGACTCCCAGCAGATGCCGCCGTAGCGCGAGGCGGGGATCGTCGCGTGCTCGTGGATCCAGCGCAGATCCTCGACGGGCAGCATGTCGTTCTGCCCCATGCAGACGACCTCGCGCCACCGCCAGGTGTCGAGCTTGAAGGCGGTGTCGTGCAGCGTCCCGTCCCTCGCCCACTCGCGGTAGCACTCCATGAAGAGGACGAGCTTCTCCTCCGACCAATCGTGGCCGTGGTCGAGCGCGAGGGCGGTCGCGATGTTGCGCCCGATGTCCTTTTCGGTGAAGTTCCCCTTGTCGTTCCAGACGAGGAGGTCGAGCGCCTTCAACGACGCGGCGTAGGTGCCGTCGCGGCTCCCGAAGTAAGTGCCGGGGCGACCCGAACCCGCGAACGCCTCCATCCACTCCTGGTCGGCGAAGAACCGTTTGAGGAACGACGCGCCGCCCTCCCGCTTGGCGATCTCGGCGAGCGTCTTCTCGCCCACGGCGTTTTTGATGAACGTGCGCACGAC
>CAVEND010000132.1:0-3499 GCA_963616865.1 Faecalibacterium prausnitzii
TCGCCCACCCGCGCCGTGTTGGAAGCGGCGGGGGTCGGCTACGAACTGCTCATTCCGCTTTCGACTTACGAGCGGTTGCCGCGCGAGGGCGAGGTGGCGCGGCTGTTGACGGCGCACGTCGTGCGCGAGGACGACGAGATCCTCTTCGGCTTCGCGACGGCGAACGAGCGCGAGATGTTCCTGAAACTGACGGCCGTCTCCGGCGTGGGTCCGCGCACGGCCCTCGCGATCCTCTCCGGCGTCTCCTTGGGCGAGCTCGCCGTCGCGATCTCCTCCGGCGACGCGAAGCGCCTCTCGGCCGTCAAGGGCGTCGGCAAGAAGACGGCCGAGAAGATCTGCGTCGACCTGCGCGACAAAATTTCGAAACTCGAGGCGCAGGCCCTTGGCGGCAACCTTGCCTCTGGCCAGCAGGCGATTCTCGCCGACACGCTCTCGGCCCTGCGCGCGCTCGGCTTCAACGAGGAGACGTGCTCGCGCCTCGCCGCCGACGTGTTCGCGAAGCACCCGGCGGTTGACAACGTTGAAGAGGCCCTCCGCCTCGCCCTCTCAAGCCGCCCCACATGACCTATGACCGCTGAACCGAAAACACCCGACGAACGGAAGATCGCCCGCCTCGTCAAGCAAATCCTGGTCGAGCTGGGCGAGGACCCGACCCGCGAGGGATTGAAGAAAACCCCGGAGCGCGTCGCCCGCGCGATGACCTATCTGACACGCGGGACGCGCCAAGACGTCAAGCGCGTCGTCAACAACGCGCTCTTCTCGTCGGGCACCAACCACATGGTGATCCTCAAGGACATCGAGCTCTACTCCCTCTGCGAGCACCACCTCCTGCCGTTCTACGGCCGTTGCGCGATTGGCTACATCTCGAAGGGCAAGGTCTTGGGCGTCTCGAAGCTGGCGCGGATCGTCGACATGTTCGCGCGGCGGCTCCAGATCCAGGAGCGGCTCACCGAGGAGATCGCCCACGCCATCATGGCCGAGACGAAGGCCGAGGGCGTCGGCGTCGTCGTCCGCGCGAAGCACCTCTGCATGATGATGCGCGGCGTCGAGAAGCAGAACAGCGAAATGACCACGAGCGCCGTCCTCGGCACGTTCCGCACCGACGAGAAGGTGCGCCAGGAATTCCTCTCCCTCATCCGATGAAACGACTTTTGACGATTCAGGACATCAGTTGCGTGGGGCAGTGCTCCACGACGGTCGCGCTGCCGCTCGTGAGCGCGTGCGGCGTCGAGTGCGCCGTCCTGCCGCCCGCGATCCTCTCGAACCACACGGGCGGCTTCAAGACGTGGACGTTCAAGGATCTGACGGACGAGCTCGCGAAGGTCGAGGCCGCGTGGGTCGCGCAGAACATCCGCTTCGACGCCTTCTACACGGGCTATGTCTGCGAGAGCCACATCGACCCGATCCTCTCCATCTTCTCGTCGTGCGCCAACGCGGGGGCGCTCCGCTTCGTCGATCCCGCGATGGCCGACAACGGCGTCCTCTACGCGGGCTTCGCGGCCGACTTCCCGTCGAAGATGGCGCGTCTTTGCCGAGGGGCGGACTTCCTTCTCCCCAACCTCACGGAGGCCGCGCTTTTGACGGGCGAGGATCCGCAAGAGTTCCTCAACGGCCTCACCGAATCGAAGGTCGAAACGCTCGTCGCAAAACTCCACGCGCTTCAGGTCGGCACCGTCGTCCTCACGGGGGTGAGTTTCGCGCCCGACCGTCTCGGCACGGCCGTCTCCGACTCTCGGACAATCGCCTACGACTTCAACCCCCGCCACCCGCGCAGCGCACACGGCACGGGCGACGTCTTCGCGTCCGTCTTCGCGGGCGCCGTCCTGCGCGGCACGTCCGCGCTTGAAGCGTCCGCGCTCGCGGCGGACATCGTGTGCGAATCCATCGAGGCGACGGCGGCGGATCATTGGTATGGCGTCTCGTTCGAGCGCGCCATTCCCTCTCTCGCGAGGGCGTTCGCGTCATGAGCGCGGGAGCGAGAGTCCGCTTTCTTTCCCTCGCGCTCGCGGCCGCGCTCCTGCCGCGTGTGGCGGCGGCGGGCGACTGGTCGAACCTTGACGAGGCGCATTACGTCGCGGGGCGGCAGTGCAGCGCGGGCTATCTCGTGGGGAAGGTCGTCCTCGTCTGCCGCGACGTCAAACTCTCGAAGCGCATGGAGGAGATTTGGGCGAGTTTCAAGACGAAGCCCTTTGTCCTTTTGGGGACGTTCCCGAAAGCCCCGAAGTTCGTCTCCTTCCCCGTCTACGCGGGGGCCGCCTATTCCGAGGCGGCGACCTCGAAGCCGCTCTTTCTCGTCGACGCGCGGGGGAAGGTGCGCTACCTTGGCGCGGACGAGCATCGGGCGACGGAGCTTCTCGTCACCTTCCTCACCGATTTGGAGTCGCCCGCGAGCGAGGAGGAGTGGGTCGCGTTCCTCGACTTCGAGTTCGACCACCTCCCCGGCCACGCCTACATCCGCTACCTCGACTTCAAGAAGAAGTTTCCGCAGGCGGCCAAGGCGCACGAGCGGCGGTTCGCGGAGCTCGCGAAGACGCCCGACATCAAGAAACTCGCCGAGCTCGTCCGCTTCGCCAAGAGCGTCAAGGACTGCCGCGAACTCGACCCGAAGAAGGCGAAGGCCGTCAAGTCGCGCCTCGTCGCCAAGATCAAGGAGGTGAGCGCGAAGTCCGCCGCGCTCAAGGAGTCCGAGAACCCGCTCGTCGTGCGGGAAGCGAAGAATGCCCTCGCCGAGCTCGCGTGGGCGAAGGCCACGCTATGAAAAACATCGAGACCATCGTCGAGATCCTGGAGCGCAACGCCGAGTCGTTCCCCGACGACATCGCGCTCGTCGAGATCAACCCGCAGGAGCTGGAGGCGCGACAGACGACGTGGAAGGAGTCCGCGCTCATCGAGAGCTCGCCCATCGAGGCGTTCCGCACCGAGATGTCGTGGCGCACCTTCAACGAGAAGGCGAACCGCTTCGCGAACCTCCTGTTGAGCCGCGGCTTCCAGAAGGGCGACAAGGTGGCGATCCTCCTGATGAACTGCCTGGAGTGGCTGCCCGTCTACTTCGGCATCCTCAAGGCGGGCTGCATGGCCGTGCCGCTCAACTTCCGCTACACCGCCGACGAGATCAAGTATTGCCTGACGCTCGCCGACGCGAAGGCGCTCGTGTTCGGGCCGGAGTTCACCGGGCGCGTCGAGCAGATCATCGACGCGATCCCGCTCGTGCGGGCGCGTTTCTACGTCGGGGACGACTGCCCCACCTTCGCCGACTCCTACAGGACGCTCCTCTCCTACTGCGCGGCCAAGTCGCCGACCGTGCCGCTGACCTCGGAGGACGAGGCGGCGATCTACTTCTCCTCCGGCACGACCGGCTTCCCCAAGGCCATCGTCCTCCAGCACCGCTGCCTCGTCCACGCCTGCCGCGTCGAGCAGAACCACCACGGCCAGACGAAGGACGACGTCTTCCTCTGCATCCCGCCGCTCTACCACACGGGCGCGAAGATGCACTGGTTCG
>CAVEND010000133.1:0-3498 GCA_963616865.1 Faecalibacterium prausnitzii
GGTAGCCGACGCGCGGCGTGCAGGCGGGATAGTTCGTGTCCATCCACGTGAAGTGCGACGGCGACCACACAAGGGCGGAGTCGGGATCGACGCGAATGCCGTTCTCCGTCCCCTTCAAGTAGTTGTCAACAATCGACTCACACGTCTTCCGCAACACATTTCCACTTTTCCACTCTTCAACTTCACCTCTCAACCCGCACTTTTCCACCTTTCCACTCTTCAACTTTTCAACTTCTCCCCTCTTCCACTCTTCCAACTCTTTCACGCACAAAATAAACCACAGCTGCGCGTCGGACGTGTCGCGGTTGCCCGCCGTCTTGCCGTAGATGATGTTCGGCAACGTGCCCTTCTCCTCGAACGCGGCGAACGCGAGAAGGATCTTTTCCGCGTCATCGAGGAAGCCCGCCGCCATCAAGCCGCGCAGGGCGATGAACGTGTCGCGCCCCCAGTCGAGGAACCACGGGTAGCCCGCGATGACCGTCTTCAAGTCGTCGCGCTTGACGACGAAAAGCTCAACCGAGCGGCGCAAGGCGGATTCGAGGGGCAAGGTGGCTGGAGTCGCTGGGGACGTGAGAGACGTAAGGGGCGGAAGAGACGAAGAGGCTTCGCTTTCGCCTTCCCACAGCTTCGCGGTGCCGGTGATTGTCACTTTGTCGCCGACCTTCAGATCAGCGGAGATCCACCCCGGCGAGAAGAGGTCGCCCGACGGCTCCTGTCCGCGCGCGGCCTCCTCGGCGTGGGAAACATTGTAGGACCACTGACATTCGGGATGGTAGTCGCCGCCCGTGACGCGCAATGAAAATGTCTTGTCGTAGGGCGCGAAGTCAAAGCCTCCGTCCTTGACGAACGTCCGTCGCGGGAAGAGTTCCTCCAAGCCTTGGTAGGCTTTCGTCGTCGCGTGGAACGAGCGCCACTCGACGTCGGGACGGAACACGAGGCGCACCTGGTCGCCGACGTCGTTCGCGCCGGAGTCGAGACGAGTGACCTCAAGCGTCGCCTCGTTGCGCCCCGGCGTCAGGGCGAGCGTGAAGGCGAACGCCGTCTCCTTGCCCATGCCGCACGGCGCGGCGAAGAGCCAGCGGGCGAAGCGTCCGGCCGGGTCGGCCTCAAAGCGCGTCACGCACTTGCGGTCGAGCTCACGGACATAGCCCTCGCGCTGCAGCCAACAGCGCGTCCGCGTCCAAAGGTTGAGGCGGTCGGAGGGAACGTCGGGGTTCGGGTTCGCCGCGAGACACGCGTCATATTGCGAGGCGATCTCGCCCCAGCCGAGGCGCAGTTGGCTCGCCGCGCCCGCCCCGTTCGAGAGCACCGTCCTGAAGAGCGGGTTCTCGCGCACCTCGGCGCCGGAGAGGGCCGTTTTCGCGACCGCCTTGTCCGGCGGCGGCGGCACGAGGAAGACGCCTTCGCCGCGCACGGCGCGACCCTCGACGTAGCGCGTCACGAGCAGCGCGAGGCGGCGCGACCGCGTCCCGTCGCCCGCGTAGTCCGGGGCCTTGAAGACGACGCGGTTCTCCGCCGAGCGGTAGACGCGGACGGTGCGCGACGAAACGGGATCGACGAGGCGCATCCGAAACGGCACGTCGGAGAGGATCTCGACCCACGCACCGCCCGGCACGACGACCTCGCGACGCTCGTCACGCGGCAGGACGATGTGGAAGAGGATGTCTCCGGCGCGGCGTTCGGCGCTCTTGAGCGCGAGCTCCGTTCCCTCGCGGATGCCGCGCCGCCCGTCACGCGCCGCGTCGGCCGGGACGGTCTTGCGCATGAGGCAGAGAACCTGCCCCGGCGCCAAGCGGAGGCACTCGCCAATGCGGACGATGCGCCCGTCGAGGAGGTCTTCGACGTCGCCCGCCGCGAAACTGTCGAGATCCCAGCGGATGGTGGCGGGCTTCTCGCAGTCGAGGTTCGCCAGGACGAGCACGGGGTTGAAGCCCTCGCGCGTCCGCACGGCGGCGAGCGTGTTCCCCTCGCCCCGCGTGACGAGCCTGACGTGGCCGTCGCCGACGAAGCAGGGGTTCGCCTCCAGCAGCGCGTTCAGCTTCGCGATGAGCGAGACCATGTTCCGCTCGGCGCCCCAGTTGAGGTCGTTCTTGCCGTGGACGTCGATCTTCTCCGTCGCATACCACTCGACGCCGTTGGCCATGCCCCACGCGCCCTGCCACGAGAGGAGCGCGGCGAGCTGGACGCGGAGGCGGGCGTAGGTTTCGCCGCGCTTGGCGAGGCGGTCGTTGTCGTGCGTCTCGGCGAAGTGGACGAGCGTGCCATATTTTTCGGCGCGGTCGATGGCGCGGGGGAGATACCACTCGAACTGCCCGCGGTCGTAGGTTTGGAAGAGTTCCGAATACGCCCAGTCGAGGTTGGATTCCGCGAGCAGGCGCGTCGTCGTCGAGATCTCGCCGCCCAGCCCCTCCAAGAGGAAGATCGTGTCGGGATACTCGCGGCGCACCTTCGCGACGATGTATTCCCACGTCTCGGCGGCGATCATGTAGCCCGCGTCGCAGCGGAAGCCGTCCACGCCCTTGCGGCACCAGAAGAGGAAGACGTCCGCCATGTAGGCGCGGAGGCCGGGTTTGGCGTAGTCGAGCTCGACGAGATCCGCCCACGTGACGCCCCACGCCCCCGGCGAGTGGAAGCGGCCGTCCGCCTCGTGGCGGAACCAGTCGGGGTGGTGCGTCTGCAAGGTCGACGCCCAGCCGGTGTGGTTGGCGGGAAGGTCGATGAAGAACAGCCCCCCGTGCGCGTGGACGGCGCCGATCAACTCCTCGAACTGCCCCAGGGGCGTGACGGACTCGTCGAACTCCGCCATCGCCGGATCGACCGAGAGGAAGTCGGTCGCGGCGAACGGGCAGCCGTAGTCGCCCATGACGGCGTAGGTCGTCGGCACGGGAAACGGCGGCAGCGTCTGGATGATGCGGAAGCCCATCTCGTCCATGATCAGCGGCAAGCGGCGGACGACTTCGCGGAAGCTCCCGAACTGGCGCGGGAAGACGCAGTAGATGGAGTTGTTCTTGCGCGTCTCGGCGCTCTCGACCTTGATGTGCAAGTTGCGCCCCTGCGGCCACTCGGGGACTTGCGAGCCCTCCGGGAAGAAACACGCCTTGCCGGAGAAGACGCCCACCTCGTCCAAGGGGATCTCGGCCTCGAAATGGCCGGGCGTTTTCTCGCGGAGGGGGATGTCCGTCCACGCCTTGGCGAGCGGCGTCACGCCCTTCTCGGTCTCGTCGATGATCTCCTCGCGGCGGACGTCGCCGTGGCCGAGGTTGGTGCGGAAGGCGGCGCGACCCGTGCGCGGCGCGGGGAGGTCGAGCGAGACGCGCAACGTGTCGCCGCGCCATTTGAGGAGGAAGGATTCAGGGGCTGGTGTCTGTGTCATATCAAGGCTCTTCGTGCGTGACTATGGGTATATTAAAGGAAATTCGGGACGCGAAAGTCGCTGCGTCGGAGCGCCTTGCTCCGAGCTTTTTCGGGTGCCCCGTTGCCATGCCGACACTGGTGTAA
>CAVEND010000134.1:0-3468 GCA_963616865.1 Faecalibacterium prausnitzii
TGAAAACCTTGGTGACCGCCTTGGAGCAGCCCTCGTCGAACGTGAAGCGTTCGCGCTGCCAGTCCGTCGAGTTGCCGAGCATCCGCTGCTGGTGGACAATCGTGCCGCCATACTGCTTCTTCCACTCCCAGACGCGCTCCAAGAACTTCTCGCGGCCGAGATCCTGACGACGCTTGCCCTCCTTCTTCAACGCCTTCTCGACGACGTTCTGCGTCGCGATGCCGGCGTGGTCGGTGCCGGGCAGCCAGAGGACGTTGCGCCCCTGCATCCGACGCCAGCGCACGAGGATGTCCTGGATCGTCTGGTTGAGCGCGTGGCCCATGTGGAGGATGCCCGTCACGTTCGGCGGCGGGATGACGACCGAATAAGGCTCGCGGCCGTCAGGCTCCTGGTGGAAAAACCCCTTCTCCTCCCAAAACCGATACCACTTGCCCTCGGCGGTTTTGGCGTCGTATTGCTTGTCCATAGGCCTTAGAAAACCTTGCGCAGCTTGGCGACGCGATCCGTCCGCTCCCACGGGAAGATCTCGCGCCCGAAATGTCCGTAGGCGGCCGTCTCCTCATACGTCCAGCCACGCGGCTTCAAGAGCCCCAGTTCGCTGATGATGGAGTAAGGCCTGAAGTCGAAAACCTTGCCCGCGTGGAGCATCGCCGCCAACGCCTGATCCGTCACGCCGTCCTTCGCCGTGCCGAACGTGTTCACGCAGAACGAGACGGGCTCGTCCACGCCGATGGCGTAGGAGACTTGGATCTGGCACCGCTTCGCCAGCCCCGCCGCCACGATGTTCTTCGCGGCGTAACGCGCGTAGTAGGCCGCCGAGCGATCCACCTTGGAGGGATCCTTGCCCGAGAACGAGCCGCCGCCGTGCGCGGCGACGCCGCCGTAGGTGTCGACGATGATCTTGCGCCCCGTCAGGCCGGAGTCCGCGCCGGGCCCGCCCAGCACGAACTTCCCCGTCGGGTTGATGAGAAAGCGCGTCCTCGGCTTGAGGAGACCCGTCTTCGAGAGGTAGTCCTTCGCGAGACGCTCCAGCTCCGCCTCGTTCAGCTTCGTCGAGCCCGCCTCCGTCATCTGGTGGGAGACGACGACCGTCTCGACGTGGTGCGGAACGCCGTCCTCGTAGGCAATCGAGAGCTGGCACTTCGCGTCGGGGCGAAGCCACGCGTATTTCCCGCCACGGTGGCGGAGACGCGCATACATCTTCAAGATCTCGTGGGCGTAGACGAGCGTCGCGGGCATGAGGCCGGGCGTCTCGTCCGTCGCGTAGCCGAACATCATCCCCTGGTCGCCCGCGCCCTGCTTCTTCGCGACCTTGCGGTTGACGCCGCGCGCGATGTCGGGCGACTGCTCGTGCAGGAACGACTGGTAGGAAAACGTCTTCGCGCTGAAATGCTCGCCGTCCGCGTCGTAGCCGATCTTCTTGGCGACGCGGCGGGCAATCGCCTCCGGGTCGATGCGCGACCAGCCGCGGCAGGTGACCTCACCCATGTTGATGACGACGTCGGGGCCCACCATCGTCTCGCAGGCGACGTGCGCCTTGGGGTCCGCCCGCAGGCAGGCGTCGAGGATGGCGTCGGAAATCTGGTCGGCCACCTTGTCGGGATGTCCTTCCGAGACGGACTCCGAGGTGAAAACATGGCATTCTGGCTTTTTCGTCATTGGTTCATTCCCTGTAGCTCAGTTCGCTCGCGCCGCGCCCCCTGCGCCGCGCCACAGACTGAAATGAGTGGGATATTATACCATATTTTCAGGTGTAGCGCAGAACTTCGTCAACGGTCGTGTAGCCGTCGAGGATCGAGCGGATGCCGTCCTCGCGCATCGTGCGCATCCCCAGCTCCCGCGCCTTCTCGCGGATGATGAGCGTGGGGGCGCGGTCGTTGACGAGCTCGCGCACGGGGTTCGACATGCGCAGATACTCGAAGACGCCCTTGCGCCCCTTGTAGCCCGTGCCGTTGCACGTCTTGCACCCCGTGCCGTAGTAGAAGGGCCGGTCGCCGATCTGCTCGCGCGTCATCTCGATGCGCGAGAGCGTGTCGTCGTCGGGCTCGTAGGACTTCTTGCAGTCCTTGCAGCACGTGCGCACGAGCCGCTGGCCGAGGACGCCCTCCAGCGTCGAGGCGAGCAGGTAGGGCGCGACGTTCATGTCCACGAGGCGCATGACCGCGCCCGCCGCGTCGTTCGTGTGCAGCGTCGAAAAGACGAAGTGGCCGGTGAGCGCGGCCTGGACGGCGATCTCCGCCGTCTCCAAGTCGCGGATTTCGCCGATCATCATGACGTCGGGGTCCTGGCGCAGGAACGCGCGCAGGACGCGGGCGAACGTGTTGCCGGCGCGCGCGTCGATGGGGACCTGGATGATGCCGTCCACGTTGTATTCGACCGGCTCCTCGGCGGTCAGGAGCTTCGTGTCGATCTGGTTGATGCGCCGGAGGATGGAGTAGAGCGTCGTCGTCTTGCCGGAGCCCGTCGGGCCGGTCACGATGAAGATGCCGTTGGGCTTTTCGATGTCCATCGTGATCTGCTCGTAGACGTCCTCCGGGAGGCCGACGTTCTCCAAGTCGAGCGAGGTCGTCGTCTGATCCAAGATACGCATCACGACGGACTCGCCGTGCGCCGTCGGCAGGCACGAGACGCGGAGGTCGACGGGACGCCCGGCGACGGTGAGCGCGATGCGCCCGTCCTGCGGGACGCGCCGCTCGGCGATGTTGAGGCCGGCCAAAATCTTCACGCGGGAGATGATCGCCGGGGCCATCTTCACGTCGGGGGCCTTCATCGCGTAGAGGGCGCCGTCGACGCGGTAGCGGATCTTGAAGTCGTCCTCGAACGGCTCGATGTGGATGTCGGCCGCGTGATCCACGACGCCCTGGTAGAGGATGAGGTTCACGAACTTGATGATCGCGTTCGAGTTCGCCATCGACTCGACCGAGGCGATGTCGTTGGCGTTGCCGGCGGCCGCGAGCGTCTCGTCGTCGGTCATGCCCTCGCCGAGCGACTTGATCATGTCGGCGACGGACTCGTTCGCGTCGCCGTAGTATTGCGCGATCCGGTCGAGGACGTCCTTCTCGCGGGCGAAGACGAAGCGCACCTCCTTGGAGAGCGTGAAGAGGATCTCGTCGGAGATGCGGGGGTCCACGATGTCGAACGTCGCGAGCGTGACGGACGTGTCGTCGACGGCGACGGGGAAGACGTTATACATCCGCGCCGTCGAGGCGGGGATCGCCTCGGTGACGTCGGTGTCGATCGTCATGGACGCGAGGTCGATGGCCTCGGTGTCCTGGTAGGCGGCCATGACGGAGAGGAGCGAGTCCTCGTCGAGGATGCCTTGGTCGATGACGAGCCGGCGGACGGACTTCGACTCGGTCTTCGCCAAATCGGCGAGGTCGCTCGCGCCCGCCTCGTCGAGGTAGCCGTTCTGAATGAGAATCTGCAGTGTCTGATCCATAGCCTTGTCAACATTATACCATAAGCGGC
>CAVEND010000135.1:0-3467 GCA_963616865.1 Faecalibacterium prausnitzii
AGGAAGACGAACTCCTCGATGTCGGGGTCGGTTGCGAGTTCCGCGAGGAGACCCTTCACGGTCGATTCGTCGGGCGTCGCCTCGAACTCGAAGATGAAGCGGAACTCGAACGCGGAGCCGAGGACGGGGCGCGACTCGAGTTTCGTCAAGTTGATCCCCCGCGCGGAGAAACGCGCCAGCACCTCGCCGAGCGAGCCGGACTGGTGCGGCAGCGAGAGCATCAGCGCGTATTTGTTCGTCTTGGGATAGAGCGCCATCTCGCGGGCGATGCAGATGAAGCGCGTGTAGTTGAAGGACGAGTCCATCAACTGCTCGGCGAGCACCGTGAGCCCGTAAAGCTCCGCGCAGTCACGCGAGGCGATGACGGCGCAATCCGTCCGCCCGGAGGCGGCGAGCTCCCGCGCCGCGATGGCCGTGTTCGAGGCGGGCTTCGCGTGGATCGCGGGATGCGATTTGAGATACGCCGAGCATTGCGCGAGCGCGTGCGGATGGCTGGAGATCTCGCGGATGTCCTCCAGCCGCGCCCCCGGCAGACCCAAGAGGACGTGGTTCACCTTCAGCCGGACGCTGCGGACGATGTGGAACCGATGGCGCTGCATCAAGTCGTAGACGGCCGTCACGGAGCCGGCCGACGAGTTCTCGACCGGCAGGATGCCATACGCGCAAAGCCCCTTCTCGACGGCCTCGAACACCTTCTCGAAGCCGTTGAAGTAGAGAACCTTCGGCACGGCGAAGAGGCGCGAGGCGGCCTTTTGCGCATACGAGCCCTCCCCGCCCGAACAGGCGACGAGCGCGAGGTCGGGGAACGGTTCGCGCCCCTTCGCCTCGGCCTGGGCGAGTTCGTCCAGAATCGGCGCCGCTTGGGAGAGACCCGCGCGCTGGCGGGCCTTCGAGACGGAGAGGAGCGTCGCGTAGACGCGCCGCAGATCCGCGCCCACGGCGGCGTTGCCGGCCTTCTCGGTGACGCGCGCGAGGATGTCGCGCTCCCGCGCCGGATCGGTGACGGGCAGACGCGCCTCGGCCTTGGCGCGCGCGACCTCGTCCGAGTCGCGCAGCCGTTTCAGAAGCCGCTCGACGATTTCGTCGTCGAGGCGGTCGATGTCCTCCCGCAAGGATGCGAGTGTTTCCATGATGATCTCCTTTCGTTTCCTTATTTTGTCTCAAACCTTCGGCAGCTGCGCGAACGACCGCGCCAAATCCTCGTCGGTCGGGATCGTGTCGCTCATCTGGCCGTCGTTGAATTTCGCGTAGGCCGTCATGTCGAAGTAGCCCGTCCCCGTCAAGCCGAAGACGATGGTTTCGCGGCGACCCGACGCCTTGCACGCGAGAGCCTCGTCGATGGCGGCGCGGATGGCGTGCGCCGACTCGGGCGCGGGGAGCGTCCCCTCCGTCCGCGCAAAGAGCGTCGCCGCCTCGAAGACCTTTGTCTGCTCCACGCTCACGGCCTCCATCAACCCTTGGTGGTAGAGGGCGGAGAGCATCGCGCTCATGCCGTGGTAGCGGAGGCCGCCCGCGTGGCTCGCCGACGGGATGAAGCCGCTCCCCAGCGTATACATCTTCGCCAAGGGGCAGACCTTGCCCGTGTCGCAGAAGTCGTAGGCGTAGCGGCCGCGTGTGAGCGACGGGCAGCTCGCGGGCTCGACGGCGACGATGCGGTAGTCGGCCTCGCCGCGCAGCTTCTCGCCCATGAACGGCGCGATCAGCCCCGACAGGTTGGAGCCGCCGCCCGCGCACCCGATGATGACGTCGGGCGTGACGCCGAGTTTCTTCAACGCCGCCTGCGTCTCCAAGCCGATGACCGACTGGTGGAGGCAGACCTGGTTGAGGACGCTCCCCAAGACGTAGCGCGTCGTCGGGCGCGAGAGAGCCGCCTCAACGGCCTCGGAGATGGCGCAACCGAGCGAGCCCGTCGTGCCGGGGAACGCCTCGTTGATCTTGCGCCCGATGGCCGTCGTCATGGACGGCGAGGGCGTCACGTCCGCGCCATACGTCCGCATCACCTCGCGGCGGAACGGCTTTTGCTCGTAGGAGCACTTCACCATGTAGACGTGGCAGTTCAGGTGGAAGAACGCGCACGCCATGGAGAGCGCGGTCCCCCACTGCCCCGCCCCCGTCTCGGTCGTGACGTCCGTGAGCCCCTGCTCCTTCGCGTAGTAGGCCTGGGCGATCGCGCTGTTGAGTTTGTGCGACCCGGAGGTGTTGTTGCCCTCGAACTTGTAGTAGATCTTCGCGGGCGTGTCCAACGCCTTCTCCAAGAAGGTCGCCCGCACAAGGGGCGACGGTCGATACATTCGGTAAAAGTCGCGCACCGGCTCCGGGATCGGAATGAAGGGCGTGGTGTCGTCGAGCTCCTGGCGGATGCTCTCGCGGCAGAAGACGGGATCGAGATCCTCGGCCGTCACGGGCTTCAAGGTCGCGGGGTTGAGCAAGGGCGCGGGCTTCTCCTTCATGTCCGCGCGCATGTTATACCACGCTGTCGGCAGCTCGTCCTCGCTCAGGTAGGTCTTGTAGGGTTCGTTGTTCATTTTCATTTCTCCTTGTGTTGTTGTTTTTTTTGAGTTGTTTTTTGACAAAAGAAAAAGGCGGCTCGTCTTTCTGACGATCCGCCTTTTCGGGATTTGGACTTGACTTAGTGATTCATGACAACGCGGTCGAAGCCCTGCGGATTGAATACCCGTTGAGCCGCCAAAAGTAGAAAAACGTCGCGTTGTGAATCATATTGGTCGCGTAGTATATCACATCCCCGTGCGCGTGTCAAGCCACCGTGCCGCCGGCCGCTTCGATCTTCGCTTTCGCGGAGGCGGAGCAGGGCACCTTGACGGTGAACTTCTTGGTGAGTTCCCCCGTGCCGAGGATCTTCACCTTCGGACGCTTGTTGTCGGAGAAGCCCGCCTTGGCGAGCGTCTCGACGGTGATCTCCGCGCCGGACTCGAACTTCTTCTCCAAGTCGGAGACGTTCACGCCGAGCGCCTTCGCGTTGAAGCGGGCGTTGTTGAAGCCGCGCTTCGGGAGGCGACGGACGAGCGGCATCTGGCCGCCCTCGAAGACGAGTTTGTGCTTGTGACCCTTGCGCGCGTGCTGACCCTTGTGGCCCTTGCCCGCCGTCTTGCCGAGACCCGACCCGCAGCCGCGTCCGACGCGCTTGCGCGTCTTGCGCGCGCCCGGGGTGTTGGTGAGAGAGTGAAGTTCCATGGTGTTTCTCCTTTCCTTACGCGCGCAACGCCGCGATCTCCTCGGCGCTCCGAAGCTTCGAGAGCGCGTTGAGCGTGGCCTTGACCACGTTGAGGCGGTTCTTCGAGCCGAGGGACTTGCCCACGGCGTCGCGGATGCCCGCCGCCTCCAAGACGGGGCGCATGCCGCCGCCGACGATGAGACCCGTGCCGTCCGGGGCGGGCTTCAGGATGACGCGGCCGCCGTCGCAGACGCCGGTGACGTCGTGCGGGATGGTCTTGCCCTTCATGACGACC
>CAVEND010000136.1:0-3454 GCA_963616865.1 Faecalibacterium prausnitzii
GACGCGGCCATCGAGCACATCAACCGCTATGGTTCGCACCACTCCGACTGCATCGTCACGAACGACGAGGCGGCGGCGCGCGCGTTCCTGCGCGGCGTCGATTCGGCTTGCGTCTACCACAACGTCTCGACGCGCTTCACGGACGGCGCCCAGTTCGGCATGGGCGCGGAAATCGGCATTTCGACGGACAAGCTCCATGCGCGTGGGCCCATGGGTCTTGAAGAGTTGACCACCTACAAATACGTGATCACCGGCGACGGTCTCATCAGAAAGGGTTGATATGGCGGAGAAAATCACAATGACGGCGGGAACGCTGCGCGTCCCGGAGAATCCCGAGATTCCATTCGTCGAGGGCGACGGCACGGGCCCTGACATCACGCGCGCGGCGATGACCGTTTGGAACGCGGCCGTCGCGAAAGCCTACGGCGGCGACAGGAAGATCGCGTGGCGCGAGGTTCTCGCCGGCGAAAAAGCGTTCAAGGCGACGGGCGAGTGGCTGCCCCAGGCGACGCTCGATGCGTGCCGCGACTGCCTCGTCTCGATCAAGGGCCCCTTGACGACGCCCGTGGGCGGCGGCATTCGCTCGATCAACGTCGCGATGCGCCAGGCGCTCGACCTCTACGTCTGCCTCCGCCCCGTGCGCTACTTCAAGGGCGTGCCATCCCCCGTGAAGCGTCCCGACTTGACCGACATGGTGATTTTCCGCGAGAACACCGAGGACATCTACGCGGGCATCGAGTGGATGAACGGCACGCCGGAGGCCGAGAAGGTGAAGCGTTTCCTTCTCGACGAAATGGGCGTCACGAAGATCCGCTTCCCGGAGTCGTCCTCGATTGGCGTGAAGCCCGTTTCGCAGGAGGGGACGGAGCGGCTCGTCAAGGCCGCGCTCGACTACGCCGTCGCGAACGACCGCAAATCGGTCACGCTCGTTCACAAGGGCAACATCCAAAAGTTCACCGAGGGCGCGTTCCGCGATTGGGGCTACGCGCTCGCGACACGCGACTACGGCGCACAGCTGATTGACAAAGGGCCGTGGCGCAGCTTCAAGAATCCGAAGACGGGGCGCGAGATCGTCGTCAAGGACTGCATCTGCGACGCCTTCCTCCAGCAGATCCTGACGCGGCCGGCGGACTACGACGTCATTGCGACGCTGAACCTCAACGGCGACTACGTGTCCGACGCGCTCGCGGCGACGGTGGGCGGCATCGGCATCGCGCCGGGGGCGAACATCAACTACCAAACGGGTGTCGCCGTCTTCGAGGCGACGCACGGGACCGCGCCGAAATACGCCGGCCTCGACAAGGTGAACCCCGGCTCGCTCATCCTCTCCGGCGAGATGATGCTCCGCTACATGGGCTGGACGGAGGCGGCCGACAAGATCCTCGCGGCGATGGACGCGGTGATCGCGGCGAAGACCGTCACCTACGACTTCGCGCGGCAGATGGACGGCGCGAAAGAGGTGAAATGCTCCGAGTTCGGCAACCTCCTCGCCGACGCGATGTGAGATGAAGACGCGGCAGTTCTGGTATCCGCTTCCCGAACGGCTCATCGCGCAGCATCCCGTCGCCGAGCGCGGCACGGAGAAGATGATGGTGCTCCACCGCGACACGGGTGTTCTCGAACACCGCCACATCGCGGACATCGTTGACTACGTGACGGCGAACGACCTCCTCGTCGTCAACGACACGAAAGTCTTTCCGGCGCGGCTCTTGGGCGAATGGCCCGACACCCACGGCGCGGTCGAGATGCTGCTCGTCTCCCCCGCGCCGATGGTTGGCTGGAACGTGATCATCGGCTCCGGGCGGACGTGCCGCGTCGGCCAAGTCGCCTCCTTCGGGCCGAAAGGCGAACTCACGGCGACGCTCCTCAAGCCGCTCTCTGGCATCGGCATGTGGCAAGTCTCGTTCGCTTGCTCGCGGCCGCTCATGGACTTACTTGACGAGTTCGGCCACACGCCCGTGCCGCCCTACGTGAAGCGCGAGGGAACGGCGGCGGAGGAGGCGGAGGATCGCGTCCGCTACCAGACGATCTACGCGCGGGAGGTCGGCTCGGTCGCCGCGCCGACGGCGGGGCTTCACTTCACCGAGGCGATTTTCGACGCGCTCGATGCGAAAGGCGTTCAGCGCGTCGCCGTCACGCTCCACGTGGGCCCCGGCACGTTCCGCCCCGTCAAGGCGGAGAACATCGAGGATCACCAAATGGATTTCGAGGCGTTCACCGTGCCGCCGGAGACGGCGGCGGCGGTCAACGCGTGCAAGGCGCGGGGCGGGCGCGTCTTCTGCGTCGGCTCGACGACGGTGCGGACGTTGGAGACGGTCGCCGCCTCGACCTCGGACGGCACGGTCGTCGCGGGCTCGGGCGCGTCCAACATCTTCATCTACCCGCCCTACCGCTTCCGCGTCTGCGACTGCATGCTGACGAACTTCCACCTGCCGCAGTCGACGCTGCTCATGATGGTCTCGGCACTGGCGGGGCGCGAGCGCGTCCTCTGCGCGTATGCGATGGCGGTTCGCGCCAACTACCGCTTCTTCTCCTACGGCGACTGCATGCTGATCGTATGAGCCTCGTGCTGTTCACGCTCCTGCTGCGCCCGCTCGCCACGCCCGACGTGCTGCCGTTGAGCCTCCAAAACGAGGTCGATCACGCGCTCGCGTCCGTCACGAACCGCCCGCCCGTCACGAACGCGCTTCACCGTGCGGCGCAGGCGGAATTCGCCGCGCTCTTCGCGACGAACGCGCCCGCCGAACGCGCCCGCCGCCTCGTCTCGACGCAGAAGGACGGCGAGTGGTTCTATCGCGGCACGAACGTGACGGAGGCGGCCGTGCGCCTCCTCCTCGACCTTCAGGCGGACACGCCCGCCTCCGGCGAAGCCTCGGAAACGGCGGATTGAAGGGCGCATGAACGGCACGGACAGAGAGAAAAAGAAACGCCACCTCCTCGGCATTGGCGGCGTGGGCATGAGCGCCTTGGCGACGGTGCTCGTGAAGCAGGGCGATGTGGTGACGGGTTCCGACCGCACGCTTGGGACACCGAACATCCGCTTTCTCGAATCGCTCGGCGTCAAAGTCTTTCCCGATGACGGAAGCGGCATCGACGCGGGCACGGACGAGGTGATCGTCTCGACGGCCATCGAGGAGACAAATCCAGGCCTCGTCAGGGCGCACTCTCTCAACATTCCCGTCACGCACCGCGCCAAAGCGCTCGCCCGCGCCCTCGCGGGTCACAAACTCGTCGCCGTCGTCGGCACGTGCGGGAAATCGACGGTGACGGCGATGCTCGGCCATGTCCTCGCGGAATGTGGGTTCGACCCCTTGTGCGTCAACGGCGCGAACGTCGTTGGCTGGGACGGGGCGGTGCGTTTCGGGCGAGGGGATTACGCCGTCGCCGAGGTGGACGAGAGCGACAAGTCGCTCGTCGCCTTCCACCCTGACGCGGCAATCGTCACGAACGCCTC
>CAVEND010000137.1:0-3399 GCA_963616865.1 Faecalibacterium prausnitzii
ATGACGGCTTTCGACCGGGTGAAGCTCGCGCGCGACCCCAAGCGTCCGCACGCGAGGGACTTCATCGCGAGGATGTGCGACGACTTCGAGGAACTGCACGGCGACCGGCTCGCTTGCGACGACCCCGCGCTGCTCGCCGGGTTCGGGACGATGGCGGGCGAGGTCTGCCTCTTCCTTGGCCACAACAAGGGCGCGGGCGTCGAGGAGAACATGGCCTCCAACTTCGGCATGGCCAACCCCGACGGCTACCGCAAGGCGATGCGTTTGGCGAAACTCGCCGAGCGGTTCGCCCGCCCCGTCGTCACGTTCGTTGACACGCCCGGCGCCTATCCCGGCAAGGAGGCCGAGGAGCGCGGTCAGGCCGAGGCCATCGCGAAGTCGCTTGAATTCTTCTCGCGCTTGGCGACGCCGGTTGTTGTCGTCGTGACGGGTGAGGGCGGTTCCGGCGGGGCCTTGGCGATTGCCGTCGGCGACAAGATCCTCATGATGGAGAACGCCGTCTATTCCGTCATCTCGCCGGAGGGGTGCGCGGGCATCCTGTGGCGCGACGGCAAGAAGGCCCCGGAGGCGGCGGAGGCCCTCAAGGTGACGGCGCGTGACCTCCTGCGCCTCAAAGTCATCGACGAGATCGTCCCGGAGCCGGCGGGCGGTGCGCAGACGAATCCCAAGGCGGCCATCGACAATGTGAAAAAGTCCGTCCTGAAGGCGTTGAAGGAACTGAAGAAGTATCCCGTGGAGCAACTCTTGGAGATGCGCTACGAGAAACTTCGCGCCTACGGCCGGTAAGTGAGCGACATCCGCATAACGGACTTCGGCGTCGTTTCGGCGCTCGGATGTGGCCGGGCGGAGACTTCTGACCGCCTCTTCGCCGGCGACCAAAGCGGCATGCGCGAGATCGCCCTCGCGGGCGGCGAGACCTCGTTCTTCGGCGAGGTCGATTTGCCCAAGGACGCGCTCGATGCCGCGCCCACGCGGGTCGCCGCGCTTGTTGACGCGGCCGTTTCGCAGCTTCGGCTTGACGCGCTCTTCGAGCATGTCTCCCCCGCCCGCGTCGGCGCGGTCGTCGGCACGAGCAACTCGACGATGGAGGAGTTCACGTGCCACCGCGACCGCATCGACATGGCGGCCCCGGCCACGCGGTTGCGCGAACGCTGGGGCGTGAAGGGCCCCGTCGCGTCCGTCTCGACGGCGTGTTCGTCGAGCGCGAAAGTCTTTGCGTCGGCGCAACGCCTCCTTCGCGCGCGCGTCTGCGACGCGGTCATCGTCGGCGGCGCGGACGCGAAGACGCGCACGGTCATCGAGGGCTTCCACGCGCTGGAATCCCTCGCGCCGTCGCTGACGCGGCCGCTCGCGCCCGACCGCGACGGCATCAACTTGGGCGAGGGCGCGGCGTTCTTCGTCCTGCGCCGGGCGGACGACGACGCGCCGTCGACGCTCGAAAAGGATCTCCGCCTCCTTGGCGTGGGGGAGAGTTCCGACGCCTACCACCTGACCGCCCCGGATCCCGAGGGGAAGGGCGCGTTCGCCGCGATGGAAAACGCCCTCCGCGACGCGCACCTCAATCCCGACGACATTGATTACATCAACCTCCACGGCACGGGCACCGTCTACAACGACGCGATGGAGTGCCTCGCCATCAAGAAACTCTTTTCGCCGCGTGTTCCCGTCTCCTCCACGAAGCCGCTCACGGGTCATTGCCTCGGCGCGGCGGGCGCGGTCGAGGCCGCGCTTGTGGCGTTGACGCTTTTGAAAGGGCGGGGCTTGCCGCCGCACCAAGTCGCCGACATCGACCGCGCGCTCGCGCCGTTCCCGATTCCGCGCGTCGGCGACGCGACGCGGGTGCGTGTCGCGCTCTCGAACTCGTTTGCGTTCGGCGGGAGCAACGCGAGCGTGATCCTCGGTGCGCGGGAGGAGGCCGCGTGAAAGACGCGACATCGTTCCTGCCGCAACGGCCGCCGCTCGTCCTGTTGTCGGGCTTCGAGGAGTCGCCCGCGCTCGACGAGGTGACATCGTTCGTGGACGTGTCGGAATCCTCGCCGTTCTTCGAGCGCGAGATCAACGCGGTGCCCGCGTGCGTCGCCCTCGAATACATGGCGCAGACGATGGCTCTCCTCGTCGGGCGCAAGCGGCGCGCGCAAAATCTGCCGCCCCAGATCGGCTTCGTCCTGGGGTCGCGCCGCCTGACGGTTTCCATCCCCGGCTTCGCCGTCCACACGCGGTATGTTGTCAAGGCGCGGTGCGTGTATGCGGACGAGTCGTTTGGAAGTTTCGATTGCGAGATTCTCGCGCCGGACGGCGTCCGCGTCGCGTCGGCGACGGTGACGGCGTATCAGCCGGAGGGGGAGATGACGCAGGAAAGGTTGGAGGCGTATGGGTAGGAAGGTCATTGTCACGGGTTCGAGCCGGGGGATCGGCAAGGCCATCGCCGAGACGCTCGCGCACGCCGGCTACGAGGTCGTCACGCATTCGCGGCGGGGCGGCACGGATCTCGTCTTCGACATCGCCGACCGCGCGGCGGCGAAGGATGCGTTGGAAGCGTGGGTCGCCGCGAACGGCGCACCCTACGGTGTCGTCCTCAACGCGGGGATCGCGGACGACCAAGCGTTCCCGGCGCTGGAGGACGAGCAGTGGGATCGCGTCCTCCGCACGGATCTCGACGGCTTCTACAACTGCCTCAAGCCGCTCGTCCTGCCGATGGTGCAGGCGCGTGCGCCGGGGCGCATCGTCGTCATCTCCTCCGTCTCGGGCGTGATCGGCAACCGTGGGCAGACGAACTATTCCGCCGCGAAGGCGGGTCTCATCGGCGCGGCGAAGGCGCTCGCCGTGGAACTGGCGCGGCGGAAGATCACCGTCAACTGCGTCGCGCCGGGTCTCGTCGAGACGGACATGCTGGAGAACGTCGTCGCCGAGGAGGTCTTGAAGGCGATTCCCATGCGCCGCTTCGCGAAGCCGGAGGAGATCGCCCACGTCGTCCGCTTCCTCCTTTCGGACGAGGCCTCCTACGTCACGCGGCAAGTCCTCAACGTCAACGGGGGGATGTTCTGATGCGCCGCGTCGTCGTCACGGGAATGGGGATCGTCAGCTCCTTGGGGCACAGCGTCTCGGCGGCTTTCGAGCGGTTGAAAACGCCGAAGAACTGCGTCGCCGTCTCGGAGGACTTGGCCACCTACAAGGGTCTTCAGTCGCACCTTTGGGCGCCCTCCAACTGGACGCGGCCGGAACGCTACACGCGCAAGGTTGTCCGCACGATGAGCCCCGTCTCGGAAATGGCGCTCGATGCGACGGAGCAGGCGCTCTCCCAAGCGGGGCTTTTGGACAGCCCCCTCCTCAAGGGCGGCCGCCTTGGCGTCGCCTACGGCTCGTGTTCGGGCGGCGTGGCGGCGAACGCCGACTTCCTCT
>CAVEND010000138.1:0-3377 GCA_963616865.1 Faecalibacterium prausnitzii
AGTTCTCCGCCGCCATGCCGAACCGCCCGCCGACGGCGAAGCGGTCGAGGTCATTCTCCTCGTAGCCGTCGATGCGGTCGGCGTGCGCCGCCTCGACGAACGCGCCCACCCAGCCGCGCACGGACGGCGTGATGTCGAACACTTCGCGGTCATTCACCCGCAGGAAGTAAAGGCCATCCGTGCCGACACCGAGCGTCGCCTTGCCGCCGCGTTCCGCGACGGGCGCCATCCGCGCCTCAAGCGAACCCGCCGGATGCCCCGCGCTGGCGCGGTAAAGGTCAAGCCCCGTCAGGACTTTCGGCGTCTCCATCCAGTCCGACGGACACGACACGTCGCCGTTGAAATGCTCGGTCTGCGCATTGCGAACCGCCGCGCCGTTGAAGATGACCCCGGCCTCGGAAAAGGCCGAACCGTTGACGCTTAAGTCAGCGAGCGCACCCGCCTCGCTCTGCCCTCTGACGCTTAAAGAAGGCGGTGCGCCGCGCCACAGCGAATCGTCCGCTTGCGCATCACCCATCCGAAGCCGCTCACCCCAGACGACGAGCGGAGCCAAGTCGTAGACGTCGTTTGTCGCGGCGTGGAGGGATGTAATGCCGAAAACCAATAGTAAAGGAACTCCGATTCGTGTGGCTCTCGTTACCACTCCGCAGAATGTTTCTGCCAAAGGCGACCTCATCCGCGCGTCACGAACTTGACATGCGATTGTTTTGCGACGGGCTTCTGCGAAGCCAGACGCCGTCTGCGGAGCGTTAGCGAGAGTTTCAATCATCGGAGTTAAATCAACGTCTTTTGTTGCAAATCAATAACACGGAGAAACTAGAAAGCGCACCCTCGGAATTGACCGCTCAACCCAAGGGTGCGTTCTCTCGCCAGTTGTGTTGGCTTTTATTCGGCGGCGGGCGCTTCGTCCTGCACCGTGATCTTGAACTTGACCGTCACGCCGTGGCCCAAGTCAATCGACGGCTCGTAGACGCCGACTTCCTTCAACGCCTCGTCCAGGTCGAGCTGGTGGCGTTCGATCTTGATGCCGCGATGGGCCTCGATCGCGCCGAGAATGTCGCTCACGCCGACGGAGCCGTAGAGGTGCGTGCCGTCCGTCGTGTGCGCCGAGACGGTGATCTCGAGCTTCTCCAGCTTCTTGGCGAGTTCCAACGCCGCCTTCTTCTCCTCGGCCGCGCGCGCCGCGCGTTCGGCTTCGAGCTTTTTCAGACGACGCTTCGCCGCCTCGGTCGCGACGGCGGCGAGTCCGTGCGTGAAGAGGTAGTTGCGGGCGTAGCCGGGCGCGACCTTGACGATCTCGCCCGCCTTGCCGAGCTTCTTCACGTTGTCCATCAACATGACTTCGATGTGCTGTGCCATACCGCAGGCTCCTTTCGCTTAGGCCATGAGGCCCATGTTGCGGGCGCGCTTGACGCCCTGGCGGATCTGGCGCTGCTGCGCCGAGGTCACCCCCGTGATGCGCGCGGGCAGGATCTTGCCGTAGTCGGTGATGTAATACTTCAGCGTCTCGATGTCGTTGACGTCGATCTGGTCGGTCTTGCCGAGCGGCGGACGCTTGCGCGCGGCGAACTCCTCGCCGGCGGAACTGTTCGATTTCTTGAAACCCATTGTCTGAACTCCTTGAAAGTTGTTTGTGTGTCGTTAAAACGGAAGGTCGCTCTCATCGCTCTCTTCGATGGGCGCGGGCGCGGGGGTCGAACCCCTCGCCGGCGCGGCGGCCTCTGGCGGGGCCTGCCGCTCGCCCTTCGGGAGAAACTTGACGGTGCTGGCGCGGACTTTGAGTTTCTGGTGCTTGACACCATCCTTCTCCCACGCATCCATCTGCAGGCGACCCTCGACGAGAATCGGGGAGCCTTTGACGAGATACTGCCCGCACAGCTCGGCCTGGCGGTCCCACGCGTCCACGTCGATGAACACGGGAACCTCCTGAACCTGGCCGTTGCGGTCCCGACGGCGCTCGTTGACGGCGAGCGAGAGGCGGGCGACCTTCATGCCGCTCGCCCCCGCCGTGCGCACGTCCGGGTCGCGCGTCAGGTTGCCCATCAGAATCACCCTGTTGAAAGAAGCCATGACTGCCTTCCTTGAAGAAGCCTCCTCAGGCCTCCGCCGCCGTCTTGGCCGCGAGCGCCGCGGCGGCCGCCGCCTCGCGCCTCGCCTGCCGGTCGGCGCGGGCCGCGCGCTCGGAGGCGATCTTCTCCTCGCGACGCGCGTCAACGGCCAGGATCTGCACGCGGAAGACGTCCTCCACGAGGGCGTAGCGCTTGACGAGCTCGCCGATCTTGAGCGGGTCGAACTCGAAGCGGACCTTCACGTAGACGCCGCTGTCGTGCTTGCCCATGGCGCGGGCGAACGTCCGGCGGCCGAGGGAATCCTTGGCGAGGATCGTGCCACCCAGGCGCGTCACCTCGGCGAGGGCCTTCTCAAGGCTCGCCTCCAGGACGTCATCCTTGGCGACGCCCACGAAAATGTAAAGAGCATCGTAGGTTTTCATCACTTCTTCTCCTCCTTCTTGTCGGACGCGCCGGCCTCCTCGTCCTTGCCCTTCTTGATGACCTCAGGCGTCTTCGCCGCCTCGCCGGCCGCCGCGGCGGGCGTCGCCGCCGGAACGTCGTCCGGGGCCTTGACGACCGCGAGCGCGAACTCGCCGCGCGTGACGACCGTGTATTTCTCGCCGAGCTTCAAGTCGCGCACGAAGAGCGTCTGGTCGAGGTCGAGGCCCGAGACGTCCACGTCGAACTTCTCCGGGATGTCCGCGGGCAGGACGTCGATGTCAATCGTGCGGAGCGTCTGCTCAAGGACGCCGCCGCCGAGCTTGACGCCCTTCGCCTCGCCGACGAGGTAGAGCGGCACGGTGATGCGGACCTTCTCGGTCAGCGACACCTCGCTGAAATCCACGTGGATGGGGGTGCCGCGCAGAACGTCGTTCTGCATCTCGCGCAACAGCGCGGGGACTTCCCGTCCGTCCATGTCGAGCGTGACGAGGACTTGCTTGCCCGTGCGTCCGCGCATCGCCAGCATGAAGGCGTGTTCGGGCAGCTTGATGAGCTCCGTTCCCGCCTTGTTCATCTTCATCACCGATCCGGGGATCATCCCCGCCCGGCGCAGCCGCCGCACAGCCCCCGTCCCCTGTTCGGTCCGTGGCTCGGCGCTGATCTTGATTTGATCCATTTAGTGTGGCCTTGTTTCCATCTTCGGCGATACTCTCGCGCACACGCGCTACACTCTCGCCGTGAAAGTGGAAAGTATACCAAAAGCCCCCCGCCGCGTCAAGCCCTCACGCCGTTGGCGTTCACCCGAGAAGAAACCGAATTCTTTACGCCTTGCCGTTCTGGATTTTAAGCCACACGCGCAGGAGTTCCGTCTCGCTCCACGCCTGC
>CAVEND010000139.1:0-3375 GCA_963616865.1 Faecalibacterium prausnitzii
TCCTTGACGTTCGTGAGTTTCACGCGGCTGTTGCCGATGGGCGAGCCGCCGTGCTTCGTGAGGACGAGCGCGCGCTTGCGCACCTCGTCCGTGACGGGGATGGAGTCGCCACGCAAGAGACCCATGTAGCCGTTCACGTAGCCGATCATCTCGACATTGGGAGCGACACGCGTGTATTCGTCAATCAGAAACCCGATTGAACTCGACAAACACGGCGCGAGGCCACCCGCCGTCAAAAACGCAACCTTCTTCACTTCTTTCATTGCCTACTTCTCCAATTTCTTCACAACATTCACCATCTCGACGGCCGCTTGCATCGCCGAGAAGCCCTTGTTGCCCTGCTTCGTGCCGCACCGCTCGACAGCCTGCTCAAGGCTCTCGGCGGACACCACGCCGTCGAGCACCGGCACGCCGGTCGAAAGCGAGATCTCCGAGAACGCGCGCGCCGTCGCCTCGTTGATGAGCGAGGCGTGCGCCGTCGCCCCTTGGACGACGGCGCCGAGCGCGAGGACGGCGTCCACCTTCCCCGACGACGCGAGCCGCTTGGCGACGAGCGGAATCTCGTAGGCGCCGGGGACGCGCACGAGCGTCAGGTCGTTGCCGTCACCGCCGAGCCGCGTGAACGCGTCTTCCGCGCCCTTGACGAGCTGCTCGGTGAGGAAACTGTTGAAGCGGCTGACGACGAGGGCGATTTTCAGCCCCTTCGCGTCAAGCATGCCGATGACTTCCTTCATCGCGTCCCTCCTTTCAGTTGCGCAACGCCGCCTGCGCCGCCGCGAGACGCGCGATCGGCACGCGGTAGGGCGAGCAGCTCACGTAGTCGAGGCCGAGCTTGTGGCAGAACTCGACGGACGACGGGTCGCCGCCGTGCTCGCCGCAGATGCCGCAGTGGAGTTTCGGGCGGACGCTCCGGCCGAGCTTGAGCGCCATCTCCATGAGCTTGCCCACGCCCTCCTGGTCGAGCTTCGCGAACGGGTCGTTCTCGAAGATCTTCTTGTCGTAGTAGGCCGTGAGGAACTTGCCCGCGTCGTCGCGGGAGAAGCCGTAGGTCATCTGCGTGAGGTCGTTCGTGCCGAAGCAGAAGAACTGCGCCTCCTCGGCGATCTGGTCGGCCGTCAGGCACGCGCGCGGCACCTCGATCATCGTGCCCACCTTGTAGGCGATGTTGACGTCGGCGTGCGCGATCTCCTCGTTCGCCGTCTTGACGACGACGTCCTTGACGAACTTCAGCTCCTTCGCGTCGCCCGTGAGCGGGATCATGATCTCCGGCTTGACCGTCCACGTGCGGTGCGCCTTCTGCACCTTGACGGCGGCGCGGATGACGGCCGTCGTCTGCATGCGGGCGATTTCCGGATAGGTGACGCACAGGCGGCAGCCGCGGTGGCCCATCATCGGGTTGAACTCCTTGAGCGAGTCGATGAGCTCGAGGATCCGCGTCACGGTCTTGTGCTGCGCCTTCGCGAGAAGCTTGATCTCGTCCTCGGAGTGCGGCACGAACTCGTGGAGCGGCGGGTCGAGGAAGCGGATCGTGACGGGCTTGCCCTCCAACGCCTCGAAGAGCTGCTCGAAGTCGTCCTGCTGGTAGGGCAGGATCTTCGCGAGCGCGATCTCGCGCTCCTCAACCGTGTCGGCGCAGATCATCTCGCGGAACGCGGCGATGCGGTCGGCCTCGAAGAACATGTGCTCCGTGCGGCAGAGGCCGATGCCCTCCGCGCCCAGCTCCTTCGCCTTGCGCGCGTCACGCGGCGTGTCGGCGTTCGTGCGGACGTGGAGCTTGCGGAACTTGTCCGCCCAGTTCATGATGCGGCCGAACTCGCCCGCGATCTGCGCGTCCACCGTCGGGATGACGCCGTCGTAGATGTTGCCGGTCGAGCCGTCGATGGAGAGCCAGTCGCCCTCCTTGAAGACCTTGCCGCCGAGCGTGAAGCGCTTGTGCTCCTCGTCCATGACGATGTCCTGGCAGCCGGAGACGCAGCACTCGCCCATGCCGCGCGCGACGACGGCCGCGTGGCTCGTCATGCCGCCGCGCACGGTGAGGATGCCCTCGGCGGCCTTCATGCCCTCGATGTCCTCGGGGCTGGTCTCCAGGCGCACGAGGACGGTCTTCTCGCCGTTCTTCTTCCACGCCATCGCGTCGGCCGCCGAGAAGACGATCTTGCCGCACGCCGCGCCCGGCGAGGCCGCGAGGCCGCGCCCCATGGGCTTCGCGTTCTTGAGGGCGACCGCGTCGAACTGCGGGTGGAGGAGCGTGTCGAGGTTGCGCGGGTCGATCATGAGGACGGCCTCCTGCTCGGTGCGCATCCCCTCGTCGACGAGGTCGCAGGCGATCTTGAGCGCGGCCTTCGCCGTCCGCTTGCCGTTGCGCGTCTGGAGCATGAAGAGCTTCTGGTTCTCGATGGTGAACTCCATGTCCTGCATGTCGCGGTAATGCTCCTCCAGCGTCTCGCAGATCTTCTGGAACTGCTTGAACACCTTGGGCATCACCTCGGCCATCTTCGCGATGGGCATCGGCGTGCGGACGCCGGCGACGACGTCCTCGCCCTGCGCGTTCATGAGGAACTCGCCCATGAGCTTGCGCTCGCCCGTCGCCGGGTCGCGCGTGAAGGCGACGCCCGTGCCGGAGTTGTCGTTGAGGTTGCCGAACGCCATCATCTGGACGTTGACGGCCGTGCCCCAGGAGTAGGGGATGTCGTTGTCGCGGCGGTAGACGTTCGCGCGCGGGTTGTCCCAGCTGCGGAACACGGCCTTGATCGCCTCGAAGAGCTGCTCTTTCGCGTCCGTCGGGAACTCCCGCCCGATCGCCGACTTGTATTCGGCCTTGAACTGGTTGGCGAGCGCCTTCAGGTCGGCGGCCGTCAAATCGACGTCGTTCTTGACGCGCTTCTTCGCCTTCATCTCGTCGATGAGCTTCTCGAAGTGCTTCTTGCCGACCTCCATGACGACGTCGGAGAACATCTGGATGAAGCGGCGGTAGCAGTCCCACGCCCAGCGCGGGTTCTTCGTCTGCTTGGCGAGCGACTCGACGACGGTCTCGTTGAGGCCGAGGTTGAGGATCGTGTCCATCATGCCCGGCATCGAGGCGCGGGCGCCGGAGCGGACGGAGACGAGGAGCGGGTTGCGCTTGTCGCCGAACTTCTTGCCGGCGGACGCCTCCAGCTTCGCGATGTAGGAAAGGATCTGCTTTTGGATGTCGGCGCCGATCTTCTTGCCGTCGTCATAGTAGCGTGTGCACGCCTCGGTCGAGATGGTGAAGCCCTGCGGGACGGGGAGCCCGAGCCCGGCCATCTCCGCGAGGTTCGCGCCCTTGCCGCCCAAGAGTTCGCGCATGTTCGCGTTGCCTTCGGTCTGTCCGTCGCCGAAGAAGTAGACGTATTT
>CAVEND010000140.1:0-3366 GCA_963616865.1 Faecalibacterium prausnitzii
CGTTGAAGTAGCGGAAAAGGTGCGTGTGCATGTGACAGGCGACGAAGGCGTCGAGGGATGGAATGTGGTCGCGGGGGAAACGCTCGACAAGTTGCGCGTGGAACGCTTCCAACGCTTGCACGTGATGCTCTAAAAGACGCACCGCCTCCTCTTTCGTGCGGACGGGCTTTTGACGCCCCGCCTTGAGACGCGCGAAAATCCCCGGCTCGGACAACGCCGCCCGGCCGATCATGATGGCCGAAACCCCCGTCTCGGCCATCGCCTGACACGTCTTCAAGTCAACGACGGAGCCGTTGCCCGTCACAGGGATGTGCGCCCTTCTGACAGCCTCCGCCAAGAGGTCGAGGTGCAAGGGCCCGCCGTGCATCTGCGAGGTGAACCGCGCATGGATGGTCACGCCCGCCGCGCCCGCCCGCTCGGCCGCGTCCACGAGTTCGAACACGCGGATGTCCTGGGGGTGGGGTCCCAAGCGCGTTTTCAAGGTGACGGGAAGCGGCGTGTTCTCCCGCATCGCCGTCAGGAGACGGAAGACTTTCGCGGGGTCTTCCACGAGTTTCGCGCCCGATCCACTGCGCGTCACCTTCGTCATGGGGCAGCCCGCGTTGAGGTTGAGTTCGCAAAACCGCTCGGCGGGAACGCTCCTCGCCGCGAACGCCAGCTCGCGCTCGTCCGAGCCGAAGAGTTGGCACGCGACGGGCCCTTCGGTCGGCAAGACCTCCATCAAGTGGCGCGTCGGCGACGAGTTGTGGCTCAGCCCCGCCGCCGAGACCATTTCGGTGTAGGTCAAGTCCGCGCCCCCGTCCGTCGCCATCGAGCGGAAGGGCGCGTCCGTGAATCCCGCGAGCGGCGCCAAGACGTATCGCATTTACGTGCGTTCCGGATCTTGCGGCGCGGGATTCTGCGGCGCGGCCTCTTTCGGTTCGGCGGTCTTCGGTGCCGGAGGCTTCAAGACGGGATCGACATAATCGGCCTCGCCCTCAAGCGACGCGAAGCACACGTAACTCGGTGCGCCAAAGCCCGTGCCTTTGTTCCGCCCGAAGACGGCGATGTCCACGCGGTTCGTGGGCGAGACGCGATCTTTGTTGAGGATGACTTTCACCGCATTCGGGGAAACGGATTCGAGGGCGACGCTCGCCCCGTGCGTTTGGACGAAGCGGAACTCCTCCGCGCCCGTCGCGGAGATCGTGAACACGCGCTCGTTCGCCTGGCCGCGCAGGACGTAGGCCCACGCGAAGGGCGTGCGGTAGGTGAGCTCCGGGAGGGCCGTCTCCTCCGCGAGGGGCGGTGTCTCCACCGCAATGGCCGCCAAGGGCGGGATCGACTGGAGCGTCATCGCGGCGGCGGCCTTCTGAAGCCTGTTCGTGTCAACCCCTTGGGGCGGCAACGCCGACGGATGCGCCTTGGGCGACGTGTAGTCGTCCTCGCCCGCGACGGAGACGAGGCTCTTGCGGATGAGCGTCATGATCGTGGGCGCGAGAAGGTGCCGCCGCACAAGCCCCGCCTTCACGACGGGCGTGAAACTCCCCGACGCCAAGAGGGCCGCGCGCAGATACGGAAGATCCGACCAACTCGCCCCCGCCGTCGTCAGCCAATACGGCGTGATCGACGCGAAGACGTCGCCGTGCGTGCCGACGGGCGGAACGTCCGCGTTCGCCGGGAAGACCCAGACCTGGTTCAGGAGGTAGAGATCCTTCATGAAGTCGAGGTTGGCGACCTCCGTCGTCACGAGGGCCCGCGGGATGGAGCGCCAATAGGGGCCGCCCACGAACGCCCGCGAGCAGTTCCCGAACGTCGGCTGCGTGAAGACGATGTTGGGCGCGTTGAGATCCAGCCCGCGCCGCCGCCCCTCGAAGTCGAAGCGCACCTCCGTGAGGCCGGGGAACGACGCGAGGAACCGCCGCTTCGCCTCGGCCCCGTTCGGCGAGTGGTCGCGGTCGCGGTTCATGTAGAGGTCGCCCGCCCACGGGGACGCGCTCTCGCCGAGGAGGCGAAGTCGTCCGATGAACATCCCGGCGTTGAAGTCGAAGATCAAGTTCTGCTCGCCGAGCGCGACGACATCCCCATACGCGCCCGTCGCGTCCACCGTCGCCAAGGGCCCCGTCAAGAGCGGGCGCGTGGACATCTCCCGCGCATACTCGACGAGTTCCTTGAAGCGGCGCGTCGAGGCGACCTTCGCGAAGTCGCGATCCTTCTCGATCACGTCGCCCTGACGGAAGCCGAGGTCGATGGCCTTCTCCAACTCGCGGAACGTCTCGTCCTGCCGCGACGGGTTCTGCGCGAGGGCGCACGCGAGGTTGTAGTGCCACGTCGGATCGTCGGGCAGGAGCGCGATGCCCTTCTGGCAGACGCGCTCGACCGCCGGGCGATCCTGCGCGCGCGTGGCGACGATGAGCTCGCGCCGAAGCCTGTTGTGCTCTTGGTAGCGGGCGGGATAGTCCCAGATGCTGACGGCCGTCGCGAGGAGGAGGCAGAGGAACGTCATTTGAGCCTCATCCACTTGGGGAGTTTCACGAGCTTCGCCTCGCGGCTCTGGTTCGTCGCGATGGAGGCGCCCGTGCCGATGGACGGCGACTCCAACGCCGCCACACGCGCCATCAACGCGTGCTTGCTCAACGCCTCGCGCTCGCGCAGCGTCTGGCTCTTCTCGCGCTCGGCCAAGAGGTCGCCCTCGGCGCGTTTGAGTTTCTCGCGCAGCTGCTCCGTCTCGACGCGGACGCGCGCGACGTCGTCCATCCCCGCGCGCAACCGCAAGTTCTCGGCGCGGCTCTCCTGAAGCTGGTCGGCGAGCTGCCGCACTTTCGCCTCGTGGTCGAGCCGCGTCTTCTCGTGGACGCGCTTCAACTCCTCGAAGTCGCGCCGCAGACACGTCGTGCGCGGATCCTCGGGCCGCTCGATGAGGGCCTTGCGCGTCATGTCGGAGAGGTCCCGCCCGCTCATCTTCAGGATTTCGTGCCGCCGCGCCGAGAGTTCGTCAACGCGCGTCTGGTGGCGTTTTCGCGCCTCCTCGAATTCCGTCTTCTCGCGGGAAAGCGTCTCCTCCAAATGCGCCGCCTCGTCCTGCATGATCTTGAAGACGGCCGCCTGGATGTCGGCGACTTCGCTCGCGGCGGCGGGCAACCGTTTGAGCTCGTCCTCCAGCGCGACGACTTGCTCGGAGAGTTTCGCCGCGCGCGCGAACGCCTCCTCGGCGCGGGCGGTCTCCTCCTTCGCGCGAACGGCCAGCGCGTCCGCCCGCTCGCGTTCACGCGCGAGATCGCCCTCGCACGCGGCGAGACGCCCGGCGAGCGCGGCGCGGTCAACGTCCTTCGCGCGAAGGGTCGCCTCCAACTCTTTGACGCGCGTCTCGTCCACGACGACTTTCTCGAC
>CAVEND010000141.1:0-3346 GCA_963616865.1 Faecalibacterium prausnitzii
GCGAGCCGGGGAGGAACGCCTCGACGTCGTCGATCTGGACGAGCAAACCGCCGCGAACGGCCGACTTGATCGTGCCCGTGACGACGCACCCCTCGACGTAGCGCTCCTGGATCTTCTCCCAGCGGATCTTCTCGTCGGCGCGGCGCTTGGAGAGCTCGACGAGGCCCGTCTTGTCGTCCTCGAGCTTGACGAGCATGACCGTCACCTTGTCGCCGACGTTGATCTCGGCGTCCGCGCCGAATTCCGAGCGGTCAATCGTGCCGACGGACTTGTAGCCGATGTCGACGAAGACCTCGTCGCCCTTGATCGCGCGGACGACGCCCTCGACGAGACTTGAGTTCTTGAATTTGGCTTCCTGGCCGGCCGAGGCGAGAATGTCCGCCATCGCCGCCGACTTTTCGTGCGGAGCCGTGGGCTTTCGAATAGCCATGTGTTCTTTTTCTTCCTGTTTGTTTCCGTGCGCGGTTTTCTGCCGCGATCACCCCGTCATTGAGCGTGATTTGCGTAGTATATCAAAAACACGCGCCTCTGCGCAAGGGGTAAATGGCACCCAATCACCCTTCTCGATCCGTTGTTGCGCGGACCTTTAACGCCCAAAGAGCGCGCGCTGCGTCAGGAGCGTGTCGCGCAGGGGGCGGAAGTGCGAGGCGCGGTTGGAGTTTAGGTAGATGGTCGAGATCGGCACGGTCAGGATCTCCTCCCCAAGCGCGCGCAGAAGCGGAAACCACGCAGCCTCGAACTCGAAACGTTCCCCGCGCAGGTGGACGAGCGATTCAAGAAGCCGCCTCGGCACCGCCCGCAACCCCGTCTGCGTGTCGCCCACACGAAAGCCAAAGAGAAGCCGCACCTCCCACGCTGTCCAGCGGTTGCCCCACCACGAACGGAACGGCACGCGCCGCCGCGAGAAGTCGCGCACCCCGAAGACAACCTTGTCCGAGCACGCGGCCAACGACGCGACCGCGAGGATGTCGTCCACCGCGTGCTGTCCGTCGCCATCGACGAACACGACGCCTTGGATGTCGTTGTGGCCGCTTTCAAGCAAGAACCGCAAGGCCGTCTTCATCGCCGCGCCCTTGCCCCTGTTCGCCTCGTGGCGCAAAAGGACAACAGCGGAGGGCAACGCGGCGAACGATGCTTGATGTTCGACGCTTCCGTCGTCCACGACCACAACGAGGGGGAACGATTTAACCAACCGCTCGCAGAGCGACACAAGCGGCGGCTCCGGGTTGAACACGGGCACGACGGCGGCAAACGGAGGATGACGAGACACCCGACCGACACCCCCCGCGAGACCCGTGTCCGAATGGCAGGGGCGCTTGATCGCCTCTTCCATCTCCCGCGTCACGCGCACCGCCGCCTCGTGCAGGGATTCAGAAGGCCGGCGTTCGGGGACGCGCGGCGGATGCGCCGTGAGCGAATAGACAACCCGCTCCGTTCCCATGTCCCAAACGGGCTGCCCCTTGGCGAGCAGACGGCGCGAGAGGTTCATCGTCACGCAGAGGATCGGCGCGTGGGTGCGGAGCGCCAATTGCGCCGCGCCGCGATGAAACGGACGCGGGGCCGCCGGCTCCGGCGAGCGCGTCCCCTCCGGGAAAATGAGGACGTTCCACCCGGCGGCGAGATACGCGGGCGCGACCTCCAAAAGCTGCGCGTCGTCGGGCAACGCCGTGGCGCGGACGGCGAAGGAAAGCGGAAACGACCGAAGGAGCTGGCGCTTGGCGACGTAGAGCGTCTTCGGCATGAGGGCGACGAGAATCACGACGTCGATGAGCGAGGGATGGTTGGCGACGATGACCGCCCCCGACACGTCGGCAAGGTTCCCGCGCTCGACGCGGATGAGGCGCACCGCCGACGCGCCCCAAACGAACGACCGCCACAGACCCCGCACGAGGCCGTGCGCCCGCAGGCGGTCACGCGCGAAAAGCACCATCAGCGGCGCGAGGAGCAACGCCCCCGACACGAAAAGCGCACAGAAGAGAAGCGCGAGAGCGGCCCGAAGAAGCCGCCTCATGCGTCGAATCCGTAGAGGAAGGAGAAGCCGTGGCCGCCGTCCGTCTCCTCGGCGTAGACGAAGAGCGTCGGCGTGTCGGCGGGGAGCAACGCCTCCAAAAGCCCGACGCGCACCGTCTCCGCGCCGGCGGCGATGGCCGTGTAGGGCGCGGTGTTCTTCGTGAAGACGCTCCACAGCCCCGGCGCCGCGTTGTAGACGGACGAGCTGAAACACGCGGGCGACACCGTGCCGTCGCGGGTGAAGTCGTCCACCGTGCGGCGCGTGAGCGTGACCTCCCCGTCGCGGCTCGCGAAGACGACGCGCTTGGGACGCGGCTGACCCTCGAAGTTCGCCAAATGGAAAAACGCCTTTTGGAGCGGCGAGAGCCGACGGCGCAGGAGCGGCGGCACGAACGACAAGTCCGCCTCGCTCAAAGACGCGAGCTGCTTGCGGGCGAGGATGGTCGGCTTTTTCATGCGCGGCGGAAGATGAGCGACGTGTTGACGCCGCCGAAGGCGAAGTTGTTGCTCATGGCGTGTTCGATGTCGAGCGCGCGACCATCGCCCACGATGAAATCCTGCTCGCCGCATTTGGGGTCGGGCGTTTCCAAGTTGAGGTTCGGCGCGAAGAAGTTGTGGCGCATCATCTCAATGGTCAAAACGGCCTCAATCGCGCCGCACGCGCCCAAGGTGTGCCCCGTGTAGCTCTTGAGCGTGCTGATCGGCGGCTTGTGCGACGCGAAGACGGCCTCCACCGCCCGGCACTCCGCGACATCGCCAAGATCCGTCGCCGTGCCGTGGGCGTTCACGTAGCCAACCGCCGTGGGCGGCAGCGCGGCGTCCGCGAGCGCGAGGCGCAACGCCTCGGCCATCGTCTCGGCCTTGGGCTGCGTCACGTGTGCGCCGTCCGTGTTCGTGCCGAAGCCGACGACTTCCGCGAGAACCGTCGCGCCGCGCGCCCGCGCGTGCGCCTCCTCCTCCAGAACGAGCGTCGCCGCGCCGTCGCCGATGACGAGGCCGTCGCGATCCTTGTCAAACGCGCGTGGCGTCGTCGCGGGCGCGTCGTTGCGGCGGGAGGTCGCGAAGAGCGTGTCGAAGACGGCGACTTGCGTGACGGAGAACTCCTCCGCGCCGCCCGCGATCATCATGTCTTGCCGGCCGAAGCGGATGGCCTCGAACGCCTCGCCGATGGCGAGAGACCCCGACGTGCACGCCGTTCCCGTCGGCAGGAGGCGACCCGTCGTCCCGAAGTGGACGGAGAGGTTGACCGCGCACGTCTGCGGCATCATCTTGATGTAGGTCGAGCTCGTGACGTTCTTGACTTCGCGGTTCATCAACACCGAGAGGAAGTCGGCGT
>CAVEND010000142.1:0-3333 GCA_963616865.1 Faecalibacterium prausnitzii
CGGTCTTCTTCGGCCTTGCGCTTCTTCGCCTCCTCGGCCTTCTTCCGCTCCTCCGCGAGTTTCTTAAAGTCGACTTTTGGCTCTTCGACAATCGGCTCTTCCACCTTCGGCGGTTCGGGTTTTGGCTCTTCGCGCTTCTTCTCCTCGCGGATGGGTTCCGGGGCGGGGGGTGGCGGCGGCTCGTCCTTCGCCGGATTCTGAAGTGGCGGCGGCTCGTCGTCCACGCCGTCGAGATTCTCGTTGACAACGAGCGTCAAGTCGATGGGAACGACCGTCTCACGCGGCGCAAAAAGCCCCTGCACGAACGCGACCGCGAAAAAGAGGACGAAGACAAGGATGTGCAGGGCGAGCGCAAGGCCGAAGTTCCGCGCCGACAGGATCGGCGGACGCTCCCGCTCCCAAGCCTCGTCGCCCCAGTCCACGGCTCAATGCTCCTTGGAGACAAGCCCCAAATGCTTGACGCGGCACTCCTTCGCCAGTTTGACGATGGCGTAGATGTCGCCGTAGGCCGCGCCCACGTCGCCCCGGATGAGGACGCTCGCCTCGGGGTCTTCGGCGAGGATGTCCGCGAGCCGCCCTTTGAGCGTCGTGTGCGTGACGGGCTCCTCGCCGATGAAGACCTGCCCTTCGCGGTTGACGGAGACGGCGAGGCTCTTCTTCTTTTTCTCGTCCTTCTGCGGCGCGGACTTGCCCACGGGCAGGACGATGGGCACGCTCTGCTCCAGCGTCGGCAGCGTGACGATGAAGACGACGAGCAAAAGGAACGTGAGGTCGATGAGCGAGGTCATGTCGATGCTCGCCTTCGCGCTCTCGCGGCGCGACCGGTGACGGCGGCGGAGCGACATTTACGCGCCCCTCCCCTGGAACTCGCACGCGATGCGCCCCGTCAGCTCGTCGGCGAAGCCCTCCATGTCCGAGGTCACGCCGCGAATCGTCGCGTTCATGCGGTTGAAGGCGATGACGCCGGGGATCGCGATCAAGAGACCCACAACCGTCGTCACGAGCGCGGCGGAAATCGACGGCGCGATGGTCGCCAAGGAGGCCGAGCCCGCCGTGCCCATTTCGGCGAAGGCGTCCAAGACGCCCCAGACCGTGCCGAGAAGCCCCAGCATCGGTTCCAACGCGACGATGGTCGCGATGATGCCCATGCCGTGCTCGACGCGGATCTCCTCCTCGTCAAGGACGTGCTCGCACGTGCCGCGCACGAGCTCGATCTCACGCGCCGAGAGGGCCGCGCCCGCCGCGCCGCTCTCGCGCCCCGCGAGCATCATGCGCATCTGCGGCGAGAGCATTTTGAGAAGCCGCTCGCACGTCTCCTTGTAGAGGGCCTCGATCCCCGTGACGGCGGAGGGTCGCCGCTGGAGGTAGTAGTCGAGGACGCCGCCGAACGAGGCGAAGTCGCGCAGGAAGCGGCGCGTCGAACGCGAGAGGAACGCGAGCTCCTTCGCCTTGCCGATGATCGTCGCGAGCATGACGAGCGAGCCAATGAGCTGGATGATGACGAGCGCCTTGCCCATGAAGTTGGAGGACAGGAACCCGCTGACGAGCGAATCCGCGAGAAGTGGCGTCATGTTGTTTTCCTCGTTTGGCCTTCCTCCGGGAGCGCGGCGCGTGTGAGGCCGCACGCCGAAAGAACGGCGTCTGTTGTTTTGAAATGGGCTTTGCAGTGGTTCATGAGCCAGGTGGGCCCGTGCTTGCGGACACACGCGGCGGCGAGCGCGGCGACGAAAGGGTCGCTCGACCCGAAGGGGACTTTCCCCAAGGGCTTCCCGTCCGCGTCCACGCCGAAGACCTCCTTCGACATCTCGTCCATGGCGCGGATGAACTCGGCGCGGGCGAGGATGGAGGCGATGGCGACGGCCGGGTCGCTCTCCGCCTTGTGGTGCTGGTCGATCTCGACACGCGAGCCGAACTCCCCCAAGGCGCGGCGGAGCGTCCACGTCCCGCGCGCGAACTGGTCGACGACGACGCGCCCGACGCGGGGGTTCTGATCCAAGAATCTCTCGATGGCCTCGCCGTGCGCCTTGGCGAGCAAGTCGTTGACATTCGCGAGGCGGCTATACTTGCGGTTGTAGCTCGCGGGGTTGCGGCGGACGATGACAAACTCCGTCGGCTTCAGGACGGCGCGGAGACGCGCGTCGGCGAGGAGGATCTTCTCGTTCGCCGTCAAGGAGGCCGAGTCCGCATACGCCTTGCAGTCCATGATGGGCAAGGGGTAGGTGCGGTTGTCCTTGCCGAGATAGCGGAAGGAGCGGATTTCGCGCGCGATCCTCTCGTCCACGAACGCGCAAGCGACGACGAGGGGGCCGAAATAGTCGCCCTTCCCCGACTCGTCGCTTCCCCCGTGGGGCGCGACCGCTTTCTCCTCCTCGGCGGCGGATTCCGTCGCGGCGCGGAGCGGGACGAGGCCGTTGGGTTCGAGCGTGAACGTGACGAACTCGTCCGCGCCGCGCCCCTGCACGGTCAGCGTCCGACAGCCGTGGCGCTCCTTCGCGTAAAGCGTGACGCGGCACGTGGGCGTTTCGACGGCGGCGAGGGCGTAGGGAACGGAGACTTCGCGGAAGTTCCCCGTCTTGAACACGTCGAGAAGCGCGGCCTCCTTCCCACGCGGCACGTCAAACTTGAAGAAGCTTCCGCTCATCGATGCGACATCGAAAACGCAAAGGCATTCTGGAACATCCGCATCCACGGCCCGTTCTTCTTGAACGAGCCGTCCTGGTAGGAGAGCTGGCACGCCCTGAAGCCGCGCTCCGGGTGCGGCATGAGGATCGTGGCGCGGCCGTCCGCCGAGGTGAACGCCGTCTGCCCGCCGACCGAGCCGTTCGGGTTGTAGGGGTAGCGCGTCGTGGCGCGGCCGTCGTTGTCAACGTAGTGCGCCGCGCAAATCTGCGGCGCGAAGCCGTCCGTCCACACGCGCCCTTCGCCGTGCGCGACGGCGATGGGCAGGCGCGAGCCTTCCATGCCCTTGAAGAAGATGGAGGGCGACGGTTCGATCTCGACGGTGACGAAACGCGCCTCGAACTGCTCGGAGAGGTTGCGGACGAAACGCGGCCAGCGATCCGCGCCGGGGATGATCTCCTTCAACTGCGAGAGCATCTGGCAGCCGTTGCACACGCCGAGCGAGAACGTCGTCGGCCGCTCGAAGAACGCTTGGAACATCGCGCGGAGGCGGTCGTTGAAGAGGATCGACCGCGCCCAGCCGGAGCCCGCGCCCAAGACGTCGCCATACGAGAAGCCGCCGCACGCGACGAGGCCGTCAAAGTCCTTCAAGTCCACGCGCCCGGCGATGAGGTCGCTCATGTGGACGTCGCGGCACGCGAAGCCGGCGAGCGA
>CAVEND010000143.1:0-3306 GCA_963616865.1 Faecalibacterium prausnitzii
GCCCAAATCGCCCGCCTGGGAGGCGTGAGCACGCTTACCCCGAAATCGGCTGCTATGCTGACAGGCAACAACCCACAGCCAACACACGGTCGCGGCGCGTCGAGGACGTCGCGCCCTACCCACCCCGCACCAAGCACTAAGCACTATGCACCAGGCACTACGCACCAAGCACCAGACACCCGCCCGCCCCCGCCTCACAACCCTTCGGTGAGGGAGGGGGACGCGGGCGGAAACTCCGCGCAGAAGCGGCGCGTGAACTCGTCAAGCGGGATCGACCACGCCGCGAAGACCGCGCCCATGTCCGCGCCCACCGTCCGCGAGAGCGTCCGCGCAAACACGTTCCACTTCTCCGCGTCCGACCGAGGCCGCTTGAACCACGGCTCGAAGTATTGCGCGAACGTCCGCTTGTAGGCGTCCCACCCATACGCCTCCTTGATGCGCACGTAAAGCTCCAGCGCGAGGAAGTAGTCGCCCTTGAAGCCCGCGAACGTCTTGCCGCGCCGCACCCAGGCCGCCACCCGCGCGTCCGCCTCCGCCCGCGCGCACGGATAGCCCGCCTGCCGGACGTCCGCGCCCGCCACCGTCTCCAGCGCGTAGATCGTGAAGAGGTTCACCGTCACCTCGCTCGTCCCCTCCGGCGTCCAGTCGCGGTTCTGGTGCATGTGGCCGATCTCGTGGAAGACGCCCCAGCCCCCGCCCGAGGCGAGCAGCTCCTTGTTGACCGCCCAGTCGAACTTCTCCTCGTTGATGTGGCTCATCAGCGGATACCCGTCGTGGAGGAAGCCCCCCGTCAGCTGGACGTCCGAGCAAATCCGCTCGTGGCTCCGCCGCACCGGCCACTGCGCGAGCGCCTGATCCGCCTCCATGACCTTCTGCCAGAAGTCCGCGATCCACTGGGGGTCGTCCACGCGGCGCAACCCCTCGATCTGCGAGGTGACGACAAAGTCCTTCGTCTCGATCTCGCCCCACGGCGCGCCCGTCGCCGCGCACTCCGCGATGAACGCCGCCGCCGTGTCGCGCCCCGCCTTGAACCACGGGGCCATGATGCCGCCCGAAATCTCGGCGGTCGTCTCGCCCGTCACGTTGAACGGCACGTCGATGTAGACGAGCCCGCCAAACGGCGAGGCGAACGTCGTCACCGCCTTCACGAGCGGAATCTCCACCGTGACGAGCGGGAAACGCTTCCATTCGCTCATCGCGGAGAGGTCGTCCGCCGTCGTTCCCACGCGCACCTTCAGCCCCTTGCCCAACGCCTCGGCGGGGATCTTCACGGAAATCGGCTCGCCCGCGACGGCGTAAACGCCCGTCGAGTGCCACTTCGGAATCGCGAGGTCGATGGAAAGCGTCTTCTCGATCTTCGCCGCGCCCGCCTTCGCGAGGCCGGGATACGTGACGGCGGCGGGATCGGCGGGCCAATTTTTCTCCGCGTCCGCCAAGTAGGCGTTCTTGCGCTTCAGCGTCGCGAGCATCGCGGGCAGCGTCTTGTAGGTGATCGGCTTGTCGGGCGTCGGAATGATCGCGGCGGCGGGCGAGGCGGTGAGCGCGTCAAGCCGCGCCTCCAGCTGCGCGTCCGCGCCGCGCCAGAGCGCGTTCATGAGCGAGGAGAGCGTCCGCGCCACTTGCCGCGCCGTCGCGTCGGAGAGATCCGCGCCGCTTTCGACGAGCGCGAGGGCGGACAGCGCGTCCACGCCCGCCGCGAGAGGCGCCGTCGCCACGGGGAAGCCCGCGCCGATGCGCGCGACGCTCGCGTCCGTCATGAAGACCCCGAACGCGCCGCTCAACCTGTTGTCAACGAAGTCCTCCGCGAAACAGGCGTTCTTGTTGAAGTAGAGGAAGCCCCAGCCGAGCGAGGCCTGAACGAGCGTCCCGCCTTGGCGGACGAAATCGAGAACGAGCGGAACCTCCTCCTTTTTGAGGCTCGTGAGCGCGAGGACGTCCACGCCCGGCTCGGCGGACACCGCGCTCAAATTGACGACGTTCGTGACGCCCGCCGCGTTCAGCGTCCGCACGATGGCCTCGTTCCGCAACGCGCCGACTTTGCCGGAGCCCGCCCACGCGACGATGTTTTGGAGGAACCGCTTTGTGTCGCCCTTGAAGTCGGTCGAGGTGAGGATGTTCGGGTGGTTGAGGAAGACGGCCTTGCCCGCGCCGTGAAACGCGCCGGCGGCGGCGATGGCGCAAGTGCCGTCGTGGTTGCGGCAGAGGGCGAGGGGAAAGGCGTTCGTCGAGGTGAGGACGAAGCCGCCGGGAAGCGCGCCGCCCCCCGCGTCAATCGTCGTCACGCCCTCGGTGAGAGCGGCACGCGCCTCCGCCACCGTCTCCCCCCGCGCCACCACCGCGCCAACCAACGCCACCCCCAAAACCAACCGCTTCATGCCTCTCCCCCGCACTTTTCCACCCTTCCACCCTTCCACTCTTCAACCCTATTGAATAATAATCGTCAGCGACTTGGCGGGCGGTTGCAGATACCCCTCCGCGTTGAGGCTCATGGAGACCTCCTTGCCGTTCGCCTTGCGGTAGACGACCTGCTTGAGCTGATCCGCCGTGAGCGAATTCGCGTCCGTGCCAATGCGCACCGACTTGCCCGTCATGTCGCCCGTGAAGATAAGCTTCTTGTCCGCCGTCCACGCGATCTCGCTCGAATTGTCGAACGAAACGCGCGCGCTCGCGGCAACCTCGATCACCGTGTCGCCCGTCACCTGCAACGCGCCAAACGAGCCGCCCGACTTCGCCGGGAAGCGCACCGTGCCCGCCTCCACCTTGAACACGCCCGTCGTGCAGGACGACTCCGACGACGAAAGTTCCAACGTGCCCGCGCCTTGCTTGCACAAACCCACCGACGTGCGGACATCATATGTCATCCCCGCCGTCTCGGTGATGGGCGACTCAATGTAAAGGTCGGTCGCGTCATCACCCGTCACATCCGCGACAACGAAGCGCAGATCGACCGGCTTCGCCTTCGAGCCGCTCGTGGAATAGCCAAGCCGGATTTCGTCAAGGCGGACATAGCTCGGCTTCGTTCCAAGGGCTTCGATGAAGCTGCCGATATAGGGACTACCGCCACGATAGTCGGTGCATCCCGCAACCATCGCGTTTCCTGCGAGTTCGCCACCGTCCTGGAAGCGCCACTTATAAAGAAGCATATCGGTCGGAAGCAGATTTTTCTTGGCGTCATAACGCGCATAGTTATTGACCACGCGCCCGCCCTTGACGAGGAACGCCATCAAAATGCCGGCGGAATCCCGTTGCGTCAAATACACAAGGCCGCCTTCTTCAACCGTAAGGCCGTCAACATCGTCACGGACT
>CAVEND010000144.1:0-3292 GCA_963616865.1 Faecalibacterium prausnitzii
GGCAAACCTACACGGCTAAAACACGGTCGCAATGCGCCAACGCGACGTGAGGGACGTAAGGGGCGTGAGGGACGGGAGGGATTGACAGTTCCGTTCTCTTCTGCTGGTTTCCGCTGACCAGGCTTTGGTATAAATCGCCAAACTTTGGTATAATATTCATAACACCCGAAAGTTATGAGAACCATGAAAAAATCCGCGCTCGCGTGTCTCGCCCTCTTTCTCTCCGCGTTCGTCCTGCGGGCGGAGGAGCTCGTCTACGATCTTCCCGCCGATTGGGAGGCGGGCGTCCGCTACGAGGAGGTTTCATCGCGGTTGCGGATTTCAGGCGGCGAACTCATCTCTCCGATGTCGCCCATCGGAGGCCCTGCGCTCCCCTACCTCGCCGTCACGCTGCCCCTCGACAAGGACGCGCTCGTGGACGAGGTGACGTGCGAGGGCGCGTTCGAGGCCATCGACACCACCCTCCGCCCCCTCGTCATCGCGGAGCCCCACCGCTTGGGCGAAAGCCCCCGCGTGACGGCGGAGGATCCCGCCCTCTTTGGCGCGGCCCCCTACCCCGCGCAGAGCGTCTCTCACTCGCGCCAAACCTTCTCGGGCAAAAGCGTCCTCTTGCTGCACGTGACGCCCTACCGCTGGAACGGCACCGAGGGCATTCTTGAAAAGGCGACCTCGCTGCGCGTCCGCGTTTCCTACTCGCGCCCGAAGCTGCTCAAACGCGCGACGGCCGAGGCGACGACCTCGCGCCTCTCGGACGCAGAGGCGGCCTTGGAGAAGATCGACATGGTTGTCATCTCGCCGCCCGCGTGGACGAACCTCTGGCCGCTCTACGTCGAGTATCGCAAGACGACGCACCCCGATTTGACGATCATCATCAAGAACACGGACGAGATTTACGCCGCTTACGACGGCGCGGACGACGCGCTGAAAATCCACCACTACCTTGAAGACCTCTACGCGAACAAGTCTCTCAAATACGCCATTCTCGGCGCGGGTTGCGCGAAGGGGACTTACGACCGCACGAAGGAGATTCCCACGCGGGCGTGCTACGCCATCAACGGCCTTTCAAGCGTCTCCGACCTCTACTACTCGTGCATGGAGAAAAAAGGCGGCGCGGAAGTCTGGGACTATGACGGCGACGGCGCGTATCTCGCGGTCAAGAACGCGGGCGGCGGCTATTCGGGCGACAGGGCGGATCGTGTCGATTGGACCCCGGAGATCGCCTGCTTCCGCTTCCCCGTGCGCGAACAGGGTCAGGTGAGGGGCATCACCTCCAAGACGTTGGTCACCTACACGGCGGAGGAGCAGGTCAAGGGACTTGTCGAGAAGTTGAAGCGCGTCGAGGGCGAGGGCGGCGACTTCGCGGGCGACTTCAAGATCGGCTATTCGGGCGATTTCGTGTTCACGAGCTGGGGGCGCGGCAACACGAGCGACCGCATGGCCGGCGAGGCGCGGTTCTTCGACGGGCGGTTGAACCTCTGGGACGCGGATCACGCCGCCAACTCCCAAGATTGGGAGATCATGATGCGCTACAACATCCGCTCCTACATCGCCTCGGCGCGTCCGCTCGCCGAGGTCTTTTGCGCGGACAGCGTGGCGGCGGCGGGCAACATCTACAACCGCGACTTGGAGTTCAACACGCACGCGGCGCACGGGCAGGATCAGACGACGGCGCCGTTCGAGGCTTATAACTTCTTCACGACCTCGAAGATCCAAAAGTTCCTCGACTTCTCCCACTCCTGCCGCACGGGACGCTTCGACCTGAACAACTACAACGGCAACGGCAACCTCTGCTTCGGCGAGGCGAGCGTCCTCAACCCGAAGGGCGGCGCCCTCGTCACCATCAACAACACCCGCGTCACGTGGGCGAGCTCGCTCGACGACGAGTGGTGCGCCCTGCTCATGCAAGTCTCGTTCATCCAAGGGCTCTTCTCGCTCGGCAACGGCACGGCGGCGGGGGCGTTCATCGAAGGCCACAACCGCGTCATTCAGCGCGCGGGGCAGTTCGCCCCCGCCTCCTACATGGCGGGCTGCTACGTCATCGCCAACATGATGGGCGACCCGCTCGTCTCGCTCGCGACGGACAAGGAGGCAATCAAGAAGGAGATGACTCTCACGGGCGCGGTGGAGGCGACGGAGCCTCTTCTCGCGACGACGCTCACGCTCAACCCCGACGAGGGCGCGGAGGAGATCACGGTTTCGGGCGCGGGAAAAGTCAAAGCCTTTCAAAAGCTCGTCGTCAACGCGCCGACGCTCGCGTTCTCCGCGCCGGGCGGCGTGGCGGGCGGCGGCCTCTCCTTCGCCGAGGCGGGCGGCACGTTGCGGCTTTCAGGGACGAGCGAGCGGTATTTCGGACCCCGCTTCACCAATCTAAAAACAATCGCCGTCACGGGCAGCGGCGCGACGCTCGACTTCGACAAGACGGGGAAGGTGCGCGAGGTTTCCACGTTAAGTTTCACGGATGGCGGCGAGAACACCATTCGTTGCCGCGAGGGCGGCATCTTCTCGACAGACCTCACCATCCCCGTCTCCAACGCGACGCTCGTTTTGCAGACGGTGAACGTGGGCGGCGTCCGCGACGGGCGGGAGGACGCGCCGCTTTTCGCGCTCGACCATGCGACCTTGAAGATCACCGAGAATCCGCACTGGGCGACCGAGAACCTCTCGCGCACGGTGACGATGAAGGACTCGACGCTCGATGTCGAGTATTCCAAGGCGGGCTTCGGGCCGTTCGTCAACAACGCGGGCTTCAACCTCGATGTCCTCTCCGGGACGAACGCGGTTGTCGGCACCGCGTCGGGCATCTCCCTTTCGGGTCTCGTCAAAATGGATGTCGCCGAGGACGCGAATCTCTCCATTAAGGTCCCGCTCGTTAAATCCTCCTACCCCGGCACGCTTCTGAAGACGGGGGCGGGCACGCTGGAGCTTCGCGCCTCGCACACGTTCGAGAACGGTCTTGTCATCTCGAACGGCACGGTCGTCGCGGGCGCGGAAAGTTCGCGGACGCTTGGCGCGGGCGCGGTCGTCGTCGAGGAGGGCGCGACGCTGACGTTGGAGGCGATCCCGGTCTCGGACATCAAGAGCCTCACCGTCAAGCGCGGCGGGCGGCTGATCCTCCCTGGCGACACGACCAAAGCCTCCTACCAGCTCGTCGATCCGCTCACCTCGACGCTTCAGTTCGAGGAGGGGGCTTTAGTCTACAACGAGAACGATTTGGAGTCGCCGCTTGAAGGCAACGTCACCGCCGACGGCTACTTTATGAACACGGAGAACTTCCTCAACTGGGGAGAGGCGG
>CAVEND010000145.1:0-3279 GCA_963616865.1 Faecalibacterium prausnitzii
AGACGTTCGGCTGCGCGAGCGCGATTGCGAGCTCGTCCGCCCTCACCGAGATGGTGATCGGCAAGACGCTCGACGAGGCGAAGAAGATCACGAACCAGCAGATCGCCGACTACCTCGGCGGTCTGCCGCCGCAGAAGATGCACTGCAGCGTCATGGGGCGCGAGGCGATGGAGGCGGCGATCAAGAACTACGAGACGGGCGAGAACGCCGACCGCAACCTGGAGGACACGGTGCTTTGCACGTGCTACAACGTCTCGGAGAACGAGGTGCGGCGCGTCATCACGGAGAACGGCCTCACGACCGTCGAGGAGGTCACGAACTTCACGAAGGCGGGCGGCGGCTGCGGCCGTTGCAAGGGCAAGATCCAAGCCATTCTTGACGAACTCCACCACTGACGATGAAAATAGGTTTCGACAACGAGCGCTACCTCGCGGAGCAGTCCGAGGAGATCCGCCGCCGCGCGGGGCAATACGACCGCCTCTACCTTGAGTTCGGCGGCAAGTTGATGAACGACTTCCACGCCGCGCGTTGTCTGCCGGGCTACGACCCCAACGTCAAGCTTCGGCTCCTGAAGTCGCTCAAAGATCAGGCGGAGGTTGTCCTCTGCATCTACGCGGGCGACATCGAGCGCAAGAAGATGCGCGCGGACTTCGGCATCTCCTACGCCGACGACGCGATGAAACTCATCGACGACCTCACCGCGCTGGGGCTTCTCGTGCGCGGCGTCGTCGTCACGCGCCACGAGGGGCAACGCGCGGCGCAGCAGTTCCGCCAGAGACTTGAAAGCCACGGGGTGCGCGTCTACTGCCACTATCGGACGCAGGGCTACCCCGCCGACATCGACACCGTTGTCTCCGACGAGGGCTACGGCAAGAACGACTACGTGCCCGTCGAGCGTCCCATCGTCGTCGTGACGGCGCCGGGCCCGGGGTCGGGCAAGTTCGCGACGTGCCTCTCGCAGATCTACCACGAATACAGAGCCGGGCGTCAGGCGGGCTATTCCAAGTTCGAGAGTTTCCCGGTCTGGAACCTGCCGCTCCACCACCCGCTGAACATCGCCTACGAGGCGGCGACGGTCGATCTCAACGACAAGAACATGATCGACCCCTACCACCTCGCGGCCTACGGGGTGACGGCGGTCAACTACAACCGCGACGTCGACGCCTTCCCGCTGTTGAAGACGATTTGGGAGAAGATGACGAAGGGCGCGTGCCCCTACAAGTCGCCGACGGACATGGGCGTGAACCGCATCGGCTTCGGCATCGTCGACGACGAGGTGGTTCAGGAGGCTTCGCGGCAGGAGGTGATCCGCCGCTACCTGCGCTACCAGTGCCTCTACGCCGAGGGGGCGGCCGACGAGGAGATGCTCAACCGCGCGAAGATCCTCATGGACTCGCTGGGTCTCACGACGGACGACCGGCGCGTCGCCCGCGCCGCGCGCGCGGCGGCCGAGACGGCGCGGCAGCAGGGCAAGGGCAAGGCGGGCGGCCAGATCGTCTCGGCGGCGGCCATCGAGCTGCCGTCGGGCGAGATCGTCACGGGGCGCAACTCCGACGAGCTCCACGCCTGCTCGGCCGTCATCCTCAACGCGGTCAAGCAGCTCGCCGGCATCCCCGACCGTCTGCCGCTCTTGGCGCCGTCCATCCTCGCCTCGATCGCGCACATGAAGCGCGACATCCTGAAGGGCGGCTACACGTCGCTCAACCTCGACGAGGCCCTGATCGCGCTCGCGATCTCGGCGACGACGAACCCCGCCGCCGCGCTCGCGATGGAGAAACTCACCGACCTCGCGACGTGCGAGGTTCACATGACGCACTTGGTCACGCCCGGCGACGAGGCGGGGCTGCGGCGGCTCGCGTGCCGCTACACGTCCGACCCCTGCTGCGCGACGACGCAGCTTTTCAACGCGCCGCGCTGATGATCCGCGTCGCCATCATCGACGACCACATGGTCGTGCGCGCGGGGCTCCGCTACGTCCTCTCCTCCGACCCGGAGATGGCGTTCGCGGGCGAATTCGGCGGCGGCCGTGGCGCGGCCGCGTTCGTCGCCCGGACGAAGCCCGACGTCACGCTCCTCGACGTCCGCATGCCGGACATGAGCGGCGTCGACGCCTTGGAGGAGATCTTGCGGAAATGCCCTTTGGCTCGCGTCGTCATGCTCACGACCTCCGACTTGGAGGAGGATGTCTACCGCTCGTTGGAGGCGGGGGCCCTCGGCTACGTCCAGAAGGAGGCGCCCATCGAGGAGATCCTCGACGCCATCCGCGCCGCGCACCGAGGCGAGATGCGCCTCTCCAAGGACGTCCAGCGCATCTACGAGACGCGCAAGGACGCGCACGGCCTTTCGCCACGCGAGGCGGAGGTGCTGACGGCGGTTGCGCGGGGCTTCAACAACCGCCGCGTCGGCGAGAGCCTCGGCATCAGCGAGAACAGCGTCAAGATGCATTTGAAGCGGATCTATTTCAAGCTGGGCGCGGACGACCGCACGGAGGCCGTCAACCTCGCGACTCGGCGTGGTTTCATCAAACTGGACTGACATGGAAAAATCAAGCCCCATCGTGTTCGTCGACCGCGCCACGGGTCGTGAGGTTGTGGAGAGCGTGATGGGCTCGGGGGCGCTGTCCTTCGCCTACGAGACTTTGCTGGGGCGGACGCTCTGGCCCGTCCTCTTCGGCTCGCGTGTCGTCTCCGCGCTCTTCGGCCTTTACTACGACTCGCGTTTCTCGCGCAAGGCGATTGCCGCGCTCGCGAACATCCCCGGCTGCGAAAGCGCGGAGGCGGAAAAGCCCCTCGGCGCGTATCGCTCGTTCAACGAATTCTTCACGCGCCGCCTGAAAGCGGGTGCGCGACCCGTGGGTGAGGGGTTCGTCTCGCCGTGCGATGCGCGGCTTCGGCTTCACCTCAATGTTTCCGCGCACGATCCCTTTCCCGTCAAGGGGGCGAAGAGGACGCTCGCCGATGTCTTGCGGGAGGCGTTGCCGAACGAACGATACGATGTCGCCGTCTTCCGGCTCGCGCCCGTCGATTACCACCGCTTCCACTTTCCGTGCGACTGCGACCTTGACGGCGGCACGCGCGTCATCAAAGGGCGGTATCATTCCGTCAACCCCATCGCGCTTCTTCGCCACCCGGACGTCTACGCCGACAACGAGCGGCAGATCGTCAAGGCGCGTGGCGCGTTCGGGACGTTTTGGATGGTGGACGTGGGCGCGTTCGGCGTGGGGACGATTGTCCAAACCTTCCGAGGCGCGACGCACGCGAAAGGCGACGAGAAGGGCTA
>CAVEND010000146.1:0-3268 GCA_963616865.1 Faecalibacterium prausnitzii
TTTGCGAGAACTGCCGCATCATCCGCCGCAAGGGCGTGGTGCGCGTGATCTGCACAAACCCGCGCCACAAGCAGTGCCAGGGTTAAGAAAGGTAAAGAAAACATATGCCGAGACTGATGGGCGTGGATATTCCGGGCAAGAAGCACATCCGCTTCGCCCTGCGTTACATCCACGGGATTGGGCCCAAGCGCGCCGACGAGGTGCTTGCGGCGGTCAATGTCGATCCGATGAAAAAGGCGGACGACGTCACGCAGGACGAGATCCACGCGATCACGACTTTCATCCAGGAGCATTTCCGGGTTGAGGGCGATCTGCGCCGCGAAGTCGCGCAGAACATCCGCCGCTTGATCCAGATCGGGTCGTATCGCGGTCTCCGCCACAAGAAGGGGCTGCCCGTGCGCGGCCAGAGGACGAAAACGAACGCGCGCACCCGCAAGGGCGGCAAGCGCGTGTCTGTCGCCATGCCGAAGCAGGCGGCGCGTTAAGGAGGGAAATCAATGTCTGAAGAAGAAGTGAAGACCCCGGCCGCTCCCGCAGCGGCTCCCGAGGGCGCGGCTCCGGCGGAAGGCGCCGACGCGCCGAAGGCCAAGAAGGCCGGCAAGTCGATCCCGGCCGGGATCGCGTTCATCCGCTCGACCTTCAACAACACGCAGGTTTCAATCGCCGACGCCCGTGGCGGCGTGATCAGCTGGAGCTCGGCCGGCAAGGCTGGCTTCAAGGGGTCGCGCAAGTCGACGGCGTTCGCCGCGACGATGGTCGCGCAGGACGCCGCGCGCGTCGCCGTCGCGAAGGGCATGCACGAGTGCGAGGTGAGGATGCAGGGCGCGGGCGCCGGGCGCGAGAGCGCCGTCCGCGCGATTCAGGCCGCCGGCATCCGCGTCACGCAAATCACAGACACGACGCCGGTTCCGCACAACGGATGCCGCGCTCGCAAGCGCAGGAGGGTCTAATCATGGGTCGCTACACAGGTCCCGTTTGTCGTCAGTGCCGCCGCGAGGGGCAGAAGCTCTTCCTCAAGGGGGCGAGGTGCTACATGCAGAAGTGCCCCATCGAGCAGGGCACGGGCGCGCCCGGCATGCACGTCGGCCGCCGCGCGAAGAAGATGTCGGAATACGGCAGCCAGCTCCGCCAGAAGCAGTCCCTGCGCCGCCAGTATGGCATGGGCGAGCTGCAGTTCCACCGCTTCTTCGAGGAGGCCTACCGCCGCGAGGGCGTGACGGGCGAGAACTTGCTCCGCCTCTTGGAGATGCGCCTCGACAACGTCGTCTACCGCCTCGGCCTCGCGCCGAGCCGCCGGGCGGCGCGTCAGTTCGTCCTGCACGGCCACGTCCTCGTCAACGACCGCAAGGCGGCCGTTCCCTCCCATGTCCTGAAGGAAGGCGATGTCGTCACGGTGAAGGACGCCGCCTCGTCGCGGGATTTCGCGAACCGTTCCGTCGAGGCCGCCACGGGGGCGCAGCTGCCCGTGTGGATGAGCTTCGACAAGGCCACGCTCCGCGCCGAGATCCTCTCGGCCCCGACACGCGAGCAGATCGCTCCGATCGTCGACGAGCAGGCCATCGTCGAACTCTATTCGCGTTAATCGTCCCGTCCATCCTTCAAGAGAGGTTTTACCATGGCTATCCGTTTGAGCCCTTTCGAAATGCCGAGCAACGTCGTGATCGACGAGTCGTCCAAGACGGCGACTTACACGCGGTTCACGGCCGAGCCTTTCGAAATCGGCTATGCGCGGACGATTGGCAACTCCCTCCGTCGCGTTCTTCTGAGCTCGATTGAGGGGGCGGCCATCGCGTCCGTCAAGATTCGGGGGGTTGACCACGAGTTCTGCGCCATCAAGGGATGCGCGGAGGACGTGACGGACATCATCCTGAACCTGAAGCGCGTTCGCGTGAAGATGCCCACGCGCGATCCGATGACGCTGACGCTCAAGGCGACGGGCCCCGGCACGGTTTACGCCGAGGCGTTCGCCAACGACAACGCCGTCCAGATCCTGAATCCGAAGCAGGAGATCTGCACACTCGACGTCGACGGCTCCATTGAGATGGAGTGCGAGGTCAAGATGGGTCGCGGGTTCTGTCTCGCGGACGGCAACAAGCGTCCCAACCAGGAGATCGGGCGCATCGCCATCGACTCCATCTTCTCGCCCGTCACGCGGGTGAACTTCCTCGTGGAGAACACGCGCGTCGGTCAGCGCACGGACTACGAGAAACTCATCCTCGACGTTTGGACGGACGGCCGCATCAACCCGGAGGAGGCTCTCAAGACGGCGGGCGCTGTTCTGCGCAAGCACTTGGACGTCTTCGTTGATTACGCGGGCCCTGAGACGCTTGAGTTCGAGGACGCGAAGGTCGACGACATCAACGAGCGCGAGAAGCTGCGCAAGCTCCTCAACACGTCGGTGAACGAGATCGAGCTGTCCGTCCGCGCGGCGAACTGCCTGAACAACGCGAACATCTCGACGGTTGGCGAGCTCGCCTCGAAGACGGAGGCGGACATGCTCAAATACCGCAACTTCGGCAAGAAGTCCCTCGTTGAAATCAAAGAGAAACTCGTCCAAATGGGGCTGGGGCTTGGCTACAAGTTCGATCCGGAACTCCTCGACGAGAAGAAGTAAAGGAAGATTATGCGTCACCAAAGAGTTATGAAGAAGTTCGGGCGCTCGACGGCGCACCGCAAGATGCTCATGAAGAGCCTTGTCACGAACCTGATCCTCGCCGAGTCGATCAAGACGACGTTGCCGAAGGCCAAGCAGGCCCGCAAGGACGCCGACAAGATCGTCACGGTCGCCAAGAAGGGGACTCTCGCGGCGCGGCGTCTCGCCGCCAGCCGCCTCTTGGAGCCCAAGGCCGTGCAGAAGCTCTTCGACAAGATCGCGCCGTCGATGGCGGGTCGTCCGGGCGGCTACACGCGCATCGTCAAGCTCGGCACGCGCCGTGGCGACGCGGCGGAGATGTGCGTCCTGCAGTGGGTCACCTACGCGCCCAAGGCCGACGAGAAGCCCGTCGAGGCGGCTCCCGCCGCCGAGGCGAAGTAATTTCAAACCTCCAAAGCCAGTCCGAAAGGGGGTGTGAATCATGGCAATCGTTCTCAAGCTCAAGAAGGGCGAGTCCGTTGAACGCGGTCTCAAGCGTCTCAAGAAGGTGCTCGACAAGGAGGGCGTCGTCAAGAAACTCCGCGACGACCGCTACTTCGAGAAGCCGTGCGTCAAGGCGCGCAAGAAATCGCAGCGCGCGCGCATCCGCAACCGGAGCCGCCGCGGCCGCATGGA
>CAVEND010000147.1:0-3264 GCA_963616865.1 Faecalibacterium prausnitzii
ACGCCGACGGCCACTCCGACCGCGCCGCCGCCCTCGCCCTCTGCTGCCTCGCCGCCCACGCCCCCGCCGCCGCCGCGCCCTTCCTCCCCCTCGACAACCGCCGCACGCGCACCCGCCGCGCACGCATCCACAAGACCCTATGACCTCACTCTCCAAGACCCTCCGCAACGCCAACCGCTGGCGCGACTCCTTCAACCCGCTCGCCGGGCTGACGATGCCGCGCGCCGTCTCCCTCATGCAGCAGGCCCAGCGCGGCGTCATGGCCGACCTCCAGTGGCTCTACGCCTCCGAGCTCGGCATCGAGGCCACCGACCCCGACCTCATGACCATCATCGAGCGCACCGTCGCCGGCGTCTCCGACATGGACTGGCAGGTCGTCACCGCCTCCGAGGACGCCCACGGCTTCGACCGCGCCCTCGCCGACGAGCAGAAGTCCTTCCTCGAAGGCTGCTACAACGGATGCGACAACCTCCCCGAGGCCGTCGAGCACCTCGTCATGGCCCGCTTCCGGGGCTTCTCCCACCTCCAGCCCTGGCTCTCCCCCGACTGGACGATCGAGCACTTGGAGCCCCTCCCACAGTGGAACATGCTCCGCGACGGCACCGCCTCGCGCTGGGCGTGGAATCCCGACGCCGCCAACGTCGACTACGGCTCCGTCCCGCAGAACTGCCGCCTCTCCCCCGACGACTACATCCTCCTCGAAAACCGCCGCCCCGTCAACCGCATCGCGCTCGTCAAATACGTCCGCGCCACCATCGCCGAGAAGGACTGGGACGCCTACGTCGAGATCTACGGCCTCCCCGGCGTCTTCATCATCATGCCCCCCAACGTCCCGGAGGGCAAGGAGGACGAATACGCCGCCAAGGCCGTCGAGGCGGCGGAGGCCGCATCCGGCGCGCTCCCCAACGGCTCCGACGTCAAGACCCTCTCCGAGGTGCGCGGCGTCCAGCCCTTCCAGATGCGCCTCGAGTGGCTTCAGAAGCAGCTCGTCCTCGCCGGCACCGGCGGCATGCTCACCATGCTCGCCGAGCCCACCGGCCTCGGCTCCGGCTCGTCCTCCGTCCAGGGCGCCGTCTGGGACACCATCGTCCGCCGCGTCGCCCGCAAGGTCGAGTCCGCGCTCGTCCGCCAGTTCGACCGCCGCGCCCTCGCCGCCAAGTTCCCCGGCCGCCCCGCCCTCGCCGCCTTCTCCCTCCGCGCCAAGCAGGAGCGCGACGTCGGCTCCGCCGTCCAGAACATCGCCGCCCTCGCCGCCGCCGGCTTCCAGGTCTCCCCGGAGCAGGTCGCCTCCGAGACCGGCTACGAGGTCTCCCTCCGGGAAGTGCGGAGTGCGGAGGGCGGAGTTTCCCCAGCCCCCTTCCGCTCGGTAGGGTCACGCGTCCCGCGTGACCGCTCGGGAGGGTCGCAGTTTACTGCGACCGCAAAGGAAACCTCTCCCGATTCTCCCGATCTCAACGGCGAAAACTCCCCCTCCAAAATCCTCGCCGACATCGCCGCCACCATCCTCGACGGCTCAACCCCCTTCGAGGACGCCCTCAAAGCCGCCCAGTCCAAGCTCGAATCCATCGACCCGTCGCTTCTCTCCACCGACCTCGAACGCGCCCTCGAAGAGGCCATGTTCGACGCCGCCGCAAAGGCCACCGCAAAATGAACCTCAAACCCCTCCATTGCGTCTTCGCCGCCTGCTCCGCGCACTCCGCACTCGGAACTCCGCACTCCGAACCCGGCTCCCCCGCCTGGTTCCAGGTCACGCCCCCCTACGGCGAATATCCGGGCGGAGCCTCCGTCGCCGACTCGGACGGCAAGCCCGTCAAGGACGCCGTCATCGTCTTCGACGAATCCTCCACCGACCGCGTCATCGAATCGTTCAACGCCGCCGCCAGATCCGCCGACTGGCCCGGCGTCCTCGTCGACCAGGAGCATTTCTCCCTCGCCGCCGACAAGCCCTCCACCGCCCTCGCCTGGGCCAAGGAGATCCGCCGCGACCCCGACGGCTCCCTCTGGACCCGCTGGGAGTTCACCGAACGCGGCCGCGAGCTCTACGAGGGCAAGATGCTCGTCTCCCGCTCCCCCGTCCTCCGCCTCGAGAAGGTCGCCGCCAAGCGCTTCGCCCCCACCGAGCTCGAGTCCGTCGGCATGACGAACACCCCCCACTTCAAGACCCTCTCTCCCCTCGCCAAGGCGAGGGACAACGCAAACCAAAAAGGAAACACACCAATGGATCCCGAAATCCTCGCCGCGCTCGGCCTCGCGCCGGAAGCGGGCAAAGACGAGGTCCTCGCTGCCATCTCGCAGCTGAAGGACAAGGAGGCCGCGGCGAGCGCCAAGGCGTCCGAATCCGCCGCCGAGGCGGAAACCGAGAAGAAGCGCGCCGACGACGCCGAGGCGACCTGCCGCGCCATGAAGGCCGACGCCTTCATCGCCAAGAACGCAGAGCGCATCGCCGACGTCGCCGCGTTCCGCGAGGCCTACCTCGCGAACCCGGAGCTCGTCGAGAGGACGCTCGCGACCTGCAAGGCCGCCGCCTCCGCCGCGCCCGCCACGCGCATCGCCGCCAAGGACGCGAAAGCCCCCGTCGGCGAGTCCGTCCTCGACGCCCTCGCCAAGTGCAAGTCCGCAGAGGAACGCTGCGCCTTCGCACTCAGCCACGCCAAGGAGTTCGCCCAGGCGCAATAATCGAATAATCGAATAACCGAATAATCGAATAACTACTCCACTACTCAACCCAAAAAAAGGAAACACAACCATGGCATTCACCTCCCCCGGCCTCGTCCTCGCCAGCAACAAGGCCATCATCGAGGCCCAGCGCGGCATCGCCTTCGTCAAGAACTTCGCCACGGACTTCTCGTCCGAGCTCCAGGGCGTCGGCAAGACCGTCGCCGTCCCGGTCTTCTCCGGCGCGGCGACCGTCTACGACGACTCCTCGAACAACTTCGAGACGACCGACGGCTCGATCATCCCGGTCAACGTCACCCTCGACACCCTCGTCAAGGTCACGTTCAAGCTCGGCATGAACGACCTCCTCGAAGTCGACAAGTCCGCCACCACGCGCAACTGCGGCATCGCCGGCGGTCGCGCCATCGCCTCCAAGCTCGAGGAGCTCGTCGTCGGCAAGCTCGGCTACGCCGACCGCCTCGCCTCCGTCTCGGCCTTCACCGTCGCGAAGATCGGCAAGGCCCTCGCGACCGCCGAGAAGAACGAGCTCGACCCGGCGACCTGCGTCGTCATCCTCACGCCCGACGCCTACGGCGACCTCCTCGACGC
>CAVEND010000148.1:0-3263 GCA_963616865.1 Faecalibacterium prausnitzii
GCGTTCTGAAGAGCGTCGCCAAGACGCCGTTCGATTTCCGCAAGGCGAAGCGCATCGGCGAGGACATCAACGCGCCCGACCGCGACCTTGAGATCGGCAAGGGCTACGACCACTGCTGGGTGCTCGACAAGGGCGAGATGGCGACGGGCAAGAAGGCGAAGGGTTTGACGCTCGCGGCGGAACTCTCCTGCCCGCTCAACGGGCGGCGCGTGAGCGTCTGGACGACGGAGCCGTGCGTCCAGGTCTACACGGCCAACTGGGCCTCCTACGACCAGACGGCGAAGGGCGGCGAGCACCTCTCCTTCCGGTGCGGGTGCGCGCTTGAGACGCAGCACGCGCCCGACTCGCCCAACCGCCCCAAGTGGCCGACGACGTTCGTGAAGCCGGGCGAGGTCTACCGCTCGTCGACGGAGTTTCGTTTTTCGTGTTCGTGAAAGAGTGAAGTATGTCAGAAGAAGTCAGTGACCAGCAAAGACGCCATTCGGCGGCGCACCTCTTGGCGCGCGCCGTCCAAAACCTGTTCGAGGATGTCCAAGTCGACATCGGGCCCGCGACCGACGAGGGGTTCTACTACGATTTCGACTTGCCGCATCGGTTGAGTCCCGAGGACTTCCCGAAAATCGAACAGGAGATCGCCCGGCTCATCGCCCTCGATGAGCCGTTTGTCCGCCGCGAGGTTTCGGCCGACGAGGCGCGGGAGATCCTGAAGGGGCAGACTTACAAGCTCTCGCGCTTGGAGGACGTCATCGCCAAGGGCGAGGCGATCTCCATCTACACGGTCGGCGACTACGCCGAGATGTGCCGGGGGCCGCACGTCGGGCACGCGAAGCAAATCGGCGTCGTCCGCCTCACGAAGGTGGCGGGCTCCTACTATCGCGGCGACGAGAAGAACAAGATGCTCCAGCGCGTCTACGGCATGGTCGCGAAGGACAAGGCCGAGATGGACGCGATCATCGCGCGCGAGGAGGAGGCGAAGAAGCGCGACCACCGCCTCTTGGGGCGCGAGCTCAAACTCTTCACGATCACCGAGCAGGTGGGCCCCGGCCTCGCGCACTGGCTGCCGCGTGGCGCGCGCGTCCGCATGGCCATCGAGGACTACTGGCGGCGGAAACATTTGGAGGCGGGCTACGAGATCGTCTACACGCCGCACGTGGGCAAGTCCACCTTGTGGGAGACGTCGGGTCACCTCGGCTTCTACAAGGAGGGCATGTTCCCCGTCATGAAAGTCCGCGAGGGCGAGGGCGAGGGGGCTTACGAGCAGGACTACTACGTCAAGCCCATGAACTGCCCGTTCCACATCCAGTGCTACCAGTTCGAGAACCGCTCCTACCGCGACTTGCCCATCCGCTACGCCGAGTTGGGGACGGTCTACCGCTACGAGAAGGACGGCGTTCGCCACGGCCTCTTCCGCGTGCGCGGCTTCACGCAGGACGACGCGCACATCTTCTGCACGCCGGAGCAGATCGTCGGCGAGATCAAAGCGACGGTCGAGTTCGCGAAGGCGATGCTCGGCAAGTTCGGCTTCCACGACATCCAGGCCTACCTCTCGACGAAGCCCGCGAAGGCCGTTGGCGAGACGGCGCGGTGGGAGCAGGCGACGCAATCGCTCAAAGACGCGCTCGACCAAGAGGGGATGACCTACGAGGTTGACGAGGGCGGCGGCGCGTTCTACGGGCCCAAGATCGACATGAAGATCAAGGACGCGCTCGGCCGCCCGTGGCAGCTGGGCACCGTCCAGTTCGACTTCAACTTGCCGGAGCGCTTCAACTTGACCTACGTTGGCGCGGACGGCAAGGAGCATCAGCCCTACATGGTGCACCGCGCTCTTCTCGGCTCCATCGAACGCTTCTTCGGCATCTTGATCGAGCATTACGCGGGCGCGTTCCCGCTCTGGCTCGCGCCGGAGCAAGTGCGCGTGCTGCCGATCTCCGACAAGGCTTTGGCCTACGCCGGCCGCGTCCGCGACGCGCTTGTGTCGCGGGGCTTCCGCGTGGACATCGACACGTCGGCGGAGAAACTCGGCGCGAAGATCCGCGAGGCCACGCTCATGAAGATCCCGTATCAGGTGATCGTGGGCCCGCGTGACGAGGCGGCGAACCAAGTCTCCGTTCGCGCCCGCGCGGGCGGCGACCTTGGGGCGATGACCTTGGACGCGCTCGTCGCGAAACTTGAGGGGGAACTGAAGGCCTGACGCGGGGCGCGACGTTCCCTTATTTCAAGAACAATCCATTTCAAAAACAATCAAAAGAAAGTGTCTGACACCATGAAGAATCTCGCCGTTGGCTTGGCCATCAGTTTGCTCGCGGGGTGCGCGTGCGTCGCCCCGTCGTGCCCGAAGGGCGCGGGCGTCTGTCCCAAAGATCCGCTCGTCGGCAACTGGGGGTTGAAACTCGGCTACAAGAGCATGAACGCGGGTCACATGATCATCTCGCGTGACGAGAATGGCGAGCCGCAGGCGCTCGTCCTTTGGCGTTGGGCGTCGCCGACGAAGATGAAGAACGTCGTCCTCGACGGCGCGTCGTTCAGCTTCGACCACCCGTGGGGCTTCTCCGTCAAGGGCTTCCTGTGCGGGCGCGACGAGATCAAGGCGGTCGCCATCAAGAAGAACGGCCTCGGCGAGACGTCCGTGACGGGCTGGCGCAATCCCGCGATTGAACCGGCCTCGACGGCGGACGCCGAGCTGGGCGAGGGGATCGACCTCTTGAAGGACGGCTTGGACGGCTGGGTTCTCATGGAGCCCAACGCCAAGAACGGCTGGTCGATTGTCGAGGAGGGCGGCGAAAAAATCCTCTCCAACAAGCTCGGCCTCAAGGCGGACGGCTCGTGGGCGGGCGGCGGCTCGAACCTCATGACGAAGCGGTCGGACTTCTACGACTTCAACATCGAATACGATGTCCGCGTTCCCGCGAAGTCCAACTCCGGCGTGTATCTGCGCGGCCGCTACGAGTGCCAGGTCATCGACAGCTTCGGCAAGGCTGTTGACGAGCACAACATGGCGGCCTACTACGGGCGCGTCGTGCCGAGCGTCGCCGCCGAGAAGCCGGCGGGCGAGTGGCAGCACGTCTCGGTCACGCTCTACAAGCGCCACCTGACGGTCGTCCTCAACGGCGTGACGATCATCAAGGACGCGCCCGTCGTGGGCATCACGGGCGGCGCGATTGACGCGAACGAGTTTGTGCCGGGGCCCATCTATTTGCAGGGCGACCACTCCGACGCGGACTACAAGAACGTGATCCTGCGCCCCGCAAAATAAGTCGCTCACG
>CAVEND010000149.1:0-3258 GCA_963616865.1 Faecalibacterium prausnitzii
CGCCAAAATCACGGCTTGGAGAGCCACGCCAGATACTCGATGTTGCCCTTCTCGCGGCCACGGATGGGCGAGAGGTCAAGACCCTTCACTGTGAGGTGCAGCGTTTCGCGCGCGAACGCGATCACGTCGTCACGCGCTTTCAGGCGCAACGCCTCGTCGCGGACGACGCCGCCCGGCGCCCCGCCGCGCCCCACCTCGAACTGCGGCTTGACGAGCGCGACGATGTCGCCGCCCGCCTCCAAGACGGAGCAGATCGGCGGCAGGATGAGTTTGAGCGAGATGAAGGAAACGTCCGTCACGGCGAGCGACGGGATCGCGGGCAAGTCCTCCCGCGTCATGAAGCGGGCGTTGAAGTTCTCGCGCACCCACACACGCGCGTCCGTCCGCAGTTTGTAGGCGAGCTGGTTGGTCCCCACGTCGACGGCCATGACCTTCGCCGCGCCGTTTTGGAGGAGGCAGTCCGTGAAGCCGCCCGTCGAGGAGCCCACGTCGAGGCAGACCTTGCCCGCCGCCGAGAGCGCGTCGCCCCACAGGTCGAACGCCCCTTGGAGTTTCAGCCCCCCGCGTGAGACGAAGCGCGGCGGCTCTTCCAGTTCAAGCGCCACGTCCGGGCCGACGCTCCGCGAGGCTTTCGTCTCCACCTGACCCGCCACGCGCACCTTGCCCTCCAAAATGAGGGCCTGCGCGCGCGCCCGCGACTCGACGAGGCCGCGTTGGAGGAGAGCGAGATCGAGCCGCGTGTTCACTCGCCCAAGAACTCGATCTTGCGGATGATCGCGCGCGGCAGGGGATACTCGACGCCCGGCTTCGTCTCGATGACGATGGACTGCTCGTTCTGCGACTTGAAGACGCCGCGCACAACCCCGTCGAACGTCTCGATCTCGACGTTGGGGACGAAGAGCCTCTTCATCATGACGCGGTGCTGGCGCGACGTCTTCTTCGCGCCCACGCGCACGGTGCGCGAGACGTCTTGGTAGCCCGCCTTGCGGACGAGGAGCTGATGCTCCCCCTCGACGACATCCTCAATCGCGAACACGTCGCTCAAATCGTCCGCCCCCTCGCCGGCGGACGACGACTCGCCCACCTTCTTGCCGTCCAACAGGATCTCGGCGTTCCCCGGATGCGTCCGCACCTCGATGCGCCCCATGACGCTCGCGAGCTCGAACGTCTCGCGCAGGGACGCGCCGTTGCCAAGGGTGAGCGTCTTCGAGAGCGTGCCGTAGCCCTCCTTCTCGCAGCGGACATCATACGCACCCGGCGGCAGATCGGAGATCGTCAGAGGCGAGACACCGCGCAAGGCCCCGTTCACATAGAAGGTGGCCTTCGGCGGATTCGAAATGAGGTGGAGCGTGCCGGGCAACGCCTTCAACGCGACGGACAGCGTCTGCGTCTCGCCGGCGTTGAGGCGGACTTCGCGGACATCCTCGGCATGACCCGCCAAACGGATCTTGACGAGCGCCTGACCTTTGGGGATGCCGCTCACGGTGAGGGGCGTCACGCCGCGCTCGACGCCGTTGACCGTCACGAGGGCGCCGGCGGGGTCGGAAACGCACGAGAGAGTCCCCGAGTCCAGCACAAGTTTCTCCTCGCGCACGAGAGGCTCGCGCCCCGAAAAGCGGACGACGAACTTCTGATCTTGGTAGCCCGCCTTCGTCAGGACGACCGTGTGCGCGTCCTTCGCGGCGAGGTTTCCGAAAAAGCGCGGCGTCTCGCCGACGGCGTGGCCGTCGATGCGGATTTGTGCGCCCGGCGGATCCGACTTCAAAAGGAGCAACCCCTTCTCCTCCTCCAGCGTCTCCTGATGGGTCAGCCGCTCCCCCTCGTGCGCCGAGAGGAAGACGTCCTTTTGGACATAGCCGGGGAGCGAGAAGACGAGATGGTGGCGGCCGGGCGCCACGTCGAACAAGAGGAGCGGCGTCTGCCCCCGCGCCACGCCGTCCAACGTGACACGCGCGCCCTTGGGTTCGCTCGTCAGATCAAACCGAGCCGACATCCTCTCCTGCGCGGCGAGAGGGAGGGAGAGGAGGCAAAGGGAGAAGATCAAAAACGCTTTTTTCATTTCGCCTCCTTCTGAAGATGCGATTCCGCCGAGAGGAGTTTCTGCCGCGCCTCGCGGTGACGCGCCTCCTGACGGTCGGGGATCATCTCAAGGAGGCGGCGCAACTCCTCGCACGCCTTCCCCCACTGCGACATGTTGAGCGCCTTGTCGGCGAGGAACCGCTGCTCCGTCCAGCGGACGTCGAGTTCCTTGTTCGCGCGGTCAAGCCCCGCCTTCGCCGTGGCGGCGCACGCGGGCTTGGGGTTCACCGTCTCCAAATAGAAGAGAGCCTCCCTGAACGCCGAGAGCGACGCCCAGAGGTTCCCGACGTTCACGTCGCGCTCCTCCCACTTGGCCTCGCCGAGGCGGACGGACTCCTCCGCCAAGGAAATGAGTTTCTCCCGCGAATACGAAATCGCCCACACGCCCAGCTCGCTTTTCGAGAACGCTTCCAACCGTTCGCGCAAGTCGCGGAAGGCCGGCGGCTCGTCGGTGTTGACGAGGCGCACCTCGCGCACCTCGCTCGTGTAGACGGCTTTCAGGACGAGGCTCTCCAACGACGACGCATCGCTCGTCCAACCCCGCACATCCCCCTCGAACGCCTGAAGCGTCGGGAACGCCAACAACCGCTGGAGTTCCGCCCGCGCCTCGTCGGAGAGACGCTTCGGCTTGACGGGAACGTGGCGGTTGTTGCGCGTGTCGTCGATCTTGACGGCGAGGACGCCATCGGACGAAAGGGTGAGCGCGTAGCGGAAGATGCCGTCCGCGTCGGCCTGAACTTTCTCGTAGGCGAACGAAACGAGCGTGGGCTCGACATCCTTTGAGAGAGCCTTCTCCTCGGTAGTCGCCTTGGTGTTCCGCCCCGACACAACGACAAGCGTCGCGGCAAGGACTAAGAAGAGAAGCGCGACGCCCCAGAGAACCACGCGGCGGCGAGAGGCGGGAGGCGTCTTCTTGTCAGGCGACTCGGCAACGCTTTCCTTCTGGTCGAGACCCAAATCAACCGACGTGGGAACGGGCGTTTCAAGGTCCCCCACGCGCAGACGAGAGACACCCGCCTCGATGATGTCGCCCTCTTTGAGAAGGACGCTCTCCTCGCCCAAGGCCACGCCGTTCACGAGCGTCCCGTTCGCGCTCGCGAGATCCGTCAGGCGGATGGCGTTTTCGCCGGCGGGCTCAAAGAGGCAGTGGTTGCGAGAAAGCTCCTCGTCGGGAATGGA
>CAVEND010000150.1:0-3213 GCA_963616865.1 Faecalibacterium prausnitzii
GGCGTGCCCTCGCGGTAGATCCACACGCGGTGCGGCGGCGAGACCATGCCGTTCGGCGAAAAGACGACGCGGAACGGCGCGTCGAGATCCTCGACTTCCGAGACCGCCGCCGTCTCGTCTGGCTTCGTTGCCCCAGCCTGAAGCGTCCGCGAAATGTGATCCGCCGTCGAGAAGATCGACATCTTCGAGTGGCGCGTCTCGTTCTCCGGCAGGAAGAGCGAACTCGTCGTGTCGATGACTTTGAGTTTGAGCCCTTTCGCCAAATCCTCCGGAAGACCCTGCGGCGAAAGGACATCCTCCAGCGTCTCGCCCGCCTCCTCGGACGCCTCCGCCGCGACGGCTTCGCGGACGACCTCGCCGGCGAGCGTCTCCACGCGCTTCGCGCCGCCCTTGGACGAGAAGAGTTTCGCCGCCTGGATCTCGACGGTCGCGCACGCCTCCCCGTCGCGCATCGCGTTGGCATACGAGAGGACGACGCTTTTCTGCGTGACGAGCGCCATCGACCGCGCCCGGCGCACCATCGCCATCACGTCCCGCGTGGCCGCGAACTTCCGCGTCGCCCCGCGTGAGGCGTGGAGCCCCACGACGCCCACCGTCACCATCGTCGACATGATCGCGACGATGAGCAAGAGCTCAATCAGCGTGAAGGCGCGGCGCATGGAGAGCGGAGAGGATCTCAATCGCCCACGTCTTCGCGAGCGTGAACTGGCGGAGCGAATACGACTCGTTCGGCGCGTGGATCTTGTCCTCCGCCTGGCCCCACCCGACGAGGAGCGGCGCCGCGCCCGTCGCGTCTTTAAGCGCGGACACGACGGGGATGGACGCGCCGTCCCACAGGAAGACGGGCCCCCGCGCGTCGAGGCGGGAGAGGACGTCGCTCGCCAAATGGAAAACGGGCGACGCCAAGGGCAGGCGCATCGCGCCCGACAAACTCGGCTCGTCGGGGAAGGAGAGTTTCAGCCCCCTCGGACAGTGGCTTTCGAGGTGCGCGCGCAACGCCTCGAAGGCGAGGCGCGGCGACTGTCCCGGCACGAGGCGCATTGAGAGTTTCGCGGTGGCCTCGCAGGGAATGACCGTCTTCGACCCCGGCCCGCCGTAGCCGGAATGGATGCCGTTCACCTCAATCGTCGGGTCGAACCCGTTGCGCTGGACGAGGGAGCGGCCGGCCTCGCCGCCGCACGGCTCGCACCCGATGTCGCGGCGCAGCTGCTCCTCCGAGGCGAAGCCCGCCTCCGCCGCCGCCAGTTCCTCGGCCGTGGGCGGGATGATGCCGTCGCAGAAGCCCGCCACGGCGATGGCGCCGCGTTCGTCGTGGAGGCTCGCGACGAGTTCCGCCACGCCCTGCGCCGCGTTCGGCGCGAGGCCGCCGTATTCGCCGGAGTGGAGGTCGCCCTTCGCCCCTTCGAGTTTGACCGTCACGTTGCAGACGCCGCGCAGCCCGGCGACAATCGCGGGGCGCAGATCGACGCCCGCGCCCGTGTCGGAGACGAGCAGGACGTCGGCCGCGATGCGACGGCGGAAATGCGGCTCGTCGAGGAGTTGGAAGAGCGTGGAGGAGCCCGACTCCTCCTGCCCTTCGAGGACGAACTTGATCGTGGGCGTCTCGCGCCGGTCGCGGCTTTTCAGGAATGCGCGGACGCCGCAGAGGAAGGCGAAGAACTGGCCCTTGTCGTCCTGTGCGCCACGGCAGTGGACGCGATCCCCCCGCACCGTCGGCTCGAAGGGCGGCGTCTCCCACTCCGACACGGGGTCGACGGGCTGGACGTCGTAATGCCCGTAGACGAGGATCGCAGGGCCGTCCTCCGAACCCTTCCATTCGCCGACGACAACGGGGATGACGGGGGTGGGCGAGGAGGACGCGCTTTCAGGCGTCAGGAGGGAGGCTTCCGCGCCGAGCGTCTGGAGCCACTTCTTCAGCCACAGTGCCGCCGAGACGCAATCCTTGTGGTGCGTCGCGTCCGCCCCGATGGTGGGCATTTTGAGAAGCTCGAAGTATTCCTTCGAGTCGTTTGATTTCAGCCAGTCGCCGATCTCGTCGTTCATAGTCACCGTCCGCCATTAGAGGTTCACAAGCAAATCGTTTCTGTAAAGCGCGCGCACGGCGTCGCAGTCGAGCGTGTGTCCCGCCCGGAAGGAGACGACCGTTCCGCAGAAGCGGTCGCGCCCCGTCAGCGCGAGCGCCGCCATCAAGTCGAGCGTGGCGCGGTGCCACACGGGCTCCAGGAACTTCCCGCCCCTGGGGAAGCGCGGCTCGGTGTAGAAGCGCGTCTTGCCGTGGATGAGGATGTTCCGCTTGTTGTAGCCCCAGTTGCGCGTCGAGGCGAAGAGTTTGCCGACCGTCTTGGCGAGCAGATACTGCCGCCGCGTCGCGTTCGTGCGCGCGTAGGCCCCGTGGCGGAACGTCTCGGGCGAGACGTCGAAGAGGATGCGCTCGTTGCCGATGACGGAGTTCCACGAAATCGCGCAGTCGATGCGGAGCGTCCTCTGGCCGTCCTCGGGCGGCAGGAAGAGGAGGAAGTCGCCACGCGAGCCGCCGAACGCGACCGGCTCTTTCACCGCCACGTAGGTCGCCGCCTCGGCCTTTGGAACGATCTTCGCGAAATCGACCGTCTTCACGAGGGGGATCGACGAGTCGTCGAAGAGCGGCGGGTCGCCCGACTCCACCTTCAGGAGGACGTCATCGAGCCCCAGCCCGCACTTGAGCGCGATGATGTGCTCGACCATGCGCAGGTAGTTGTGCGGCGAGCCCGAGCGGAGGACGAGGTTCTGCGCGCTCGTCCAGAGGTTCGAGATGTCCACGAGCGTGTCGAGCTGCTCCGGGAGATCCGTGCGGCGGATCCACCACCCGGGGCGAGTGGAGGGCGCGAAGGAGATCGTCTGGTTGGTGCGGCCGTCGAACGTGCCCACGTCCGTCACCTTCGCCTCGCCCGCGAGCGTCTGGCGGCGCGTGTCGAACGGCTGCGCACCCTCCGGGAGGAGGCGCGTCTCGTCGATGGGCAGGGCGGCGAAGCGCTCGTAAGCCGCTCGAATCGCCGCCTCGCTGCCGAAAATTGTGCGTCCTATCTTATACATGATTTCAAGTATACCATATTTGCGGCGTTTCGTGCCGAAAAGAAGTCGGCTGCACGCGGCAGAGACACGCGCACAGGGACAGATGCTTTCTCCTGAAGCGACAGGTGGCGAATAAGCCGGATTCTGTTCGCCGCCCGACAG
>CAVEND010000151.1:0-3190 GCA_963616865.1 Faecalibacterium prausnitzii
TCACGCATCGAAGAAGACCTTGCCGTTGACGGAGAGGCGACGCGCCTTGGGGTAGGCGAAGCGCCACGGGCGCGAGAGGTAGCGTTTCGCCTCCAGCTTCGCCATCGGCAAGTCGTGGAGGAGGTAGTTTCCGCAATGCGCCTTCGTCGCGCCCGGCACCTCGCCGCGATACGAGGCCAGATACCGAAACGCCCGGCGGACAAGCGGCTCGACGTCTCGCGGGAAAAGCGGCTTCGGGCCTTTCATCAAGAGGTAGAAGCCCGTCAAGCACCCCATGGGCCCGAAGTAGACGATGTTCTCCTTCTCGTCGCTGTTGCGCAGATACGTCGCGACGACGTGCTCAATCGTGTGCGCCGCGTTCGGGTGGATCGCCGGCTCCGCGTTGGGCGCGGTCATGCGGACGTCGAACGTCGTGACGTAGCCGCCGAAACACGCGTCGCACCGGCTCACGTAAAGCCCCGGCTTCAAATGCGTGTGATCGACTTGGAAGGAAGGAATGAGGTTCATAGTTTTTTCAGGAGTTCCGCGGCCGCCCGCGCCTCGGCCGCCTTGTGTGTTGAGGATGTCGCCGTGGCCTCGCCCAGACCCTCGACGCGCGCGCGAACCGTGAAGCGCGGGTTGTGCGCAAGCCCCGTCTGCGAAAGAAGCGTGTAGTCGGGGCGGCGCGGCGGGTTCATCGCCTGGGCCCGCGCCTGAAGTTCCCCCTTGGGGTTCTCCGACCATTCGCCCGCGCCCGCGCCCGAGAGAAGCCCCAGCGCGGCGAACACCTCCCGCGCCGCCGCGAAGCCGCCGTCAAGGTAGGCGGCCCCGATGATCGCCTCGACGGCGTCGGCGATGGTCTTCGACTCCGAGGGGAGCGGCGGCAGATGCGAGGCCTGCTTCAAGCGCGGCACGAGGCCAAGGCGCCCCGCCGCCGCGCAGAGGGCGTGCGTCGAGACCATGTGCGTCCGACGGACGGTGAGCGAGCCCTCGCTCTCGCCGGGGTAGCGCGAGAAAAGAGCCTCCGCCGCGAGAAAGCCCAACACGGCGTCGCCCAAAAACTCAAGCCGCTGGTTGTCGCGGATGTTTTTGAAGTCCATCCGGCACGAGGGCGTCGTCAACGCCTCGGCGAGCAGGCTCTCGGAGCGGAAGTTATGACCGAGGAACTCCATCCACCAGCTCTTTCGCCTTCGCGTAGACGTTCTCGACGGTGAAGCCGAACTGACGGCTGAGCTCCTGGTAGGGGGCGGACGCGCCGTAGTGGTCGAGCGTCACATACGCGGTCGTGCGGAAGTCGAGACGGAAGCGATCCAGCCCGTAGCGCGTCCCCGCCTCGACGATGACGCGCTTGGTCATCTCCTGCGGCAGGACTTGGCAGCGGTAGAGGTCGGACGTCTCGCGGTGGAAGCGCTCGACGCACGGGAAGGACGCGACGCGGACGCCCACGCCCTCCGCCGCCAGCCGCTTCGCCGCCTCGATGGCGAGCAAGACCTCGCTGCCCGTCGCGAGGAAGAGGATCGTGTCCTTGTCCTGCGGGCCTTCGATGTAGATGTCGTAGCCGCCCTTCGCGACGCCCTCGGCCGTCACGCCGTCGAGGACGGGGACGTTCTGCCGCGTCGTCAACAGGCAGCTGGGGCCCGTCTTGTGCTTCAGGATCTCAAACCAGGCGAACGCTGTCTCGTTCGCGTCGGCCGGCCGCCACGTCATCACGTTGGGCATCGCCCGCAGCGCGGCGAGATGCTCGACCGGCTCGTGCGTGGGCCCGTCCTCGCCGACGCAGTAGCTGTCGTGCGAGAAGATGTAGATGGACGGCACCTGCATGAGCGCGGCGAGGCGGATGGCGGGGCGGCAGTAGTCGGAGAAGACGAAGAACGTCGCGCCATAGCCTCGGAACGTCTCGTCGAACGCCGTGAGCCCGTTGATGATCGCCGACATCCCCAGCTCGCGGATGCCGAAGTGGATGTTGCGCCCGTCGAACGAATGGGGCGCGACATCGCCGAGACCCTTCAAGATCGTCTTGTTGGAGGGGCCCAAGTCCGCGCTCCCGCCGACAAGCCCCGGGACGAGCGGCGCGATGGCGTTCATGACAAGGCCGCACGCCGTCCGCGTCGCGACGGGCTTCTCGTTCGAGAACGTCGGCAGCGCGGCGAAGATCGCCTCGTCCGAGGCCGCGTCCGCGACGGGCTTCCGCCAGCCGCGCTTCTTCCACTTCAAGGCCGCCTGATGCGTCGAGGCCGTGCGCCGCTTGAAGACCTCGTAGACCTTCTCCGGGACCTCGAACGATTTGGCGGGGTCGAAGCCCAACGCCTCCTTCAGCTTCGCGACCTCCTCCGCGCCGAGCGGCGCCCCGTGGGAGTCGGCGGAATCCTGCTTCGTCGGTGCGCCGAAGCCGATGTGCGTCGAGGCGATGATCAACACGGGCTGCCCCTTCACGTGCGCGGCCCTGCGGTAGGCGCGGTCAATCGCCTCAAAGTCGTGGCCGTCCACGGCGAGGACTTTCCAGCCGTAGCTCTCGAAACGCTTTTTCGTGTCGTCGTTCATCGCGAGCGCGACGTCGCCCTCGATGGTGATGCGGTTCGAGTCGTAGATGAGGATGAGGTCGTCCAAGCCCATCGCGCCCGCCCACGAGCAGACCTCGTGCGAGATGCCCTCCTCCATGTCGCCGTCGCCGCAGAAGATCCACGTCTTGTTGGCGATGGCGGCCTTCTTCGCCGCGAGCGCGAGGCCAACGCCCATGGCGATGCCCTGCCCCAAGGGGCCCGTCGTCACCTCGACGCCGGGCAGGAGGCCGCGCTCCGGGTGACCCGCGCAACGCGAACCCCACTGGCGGAACGACTTCAAGTCGTCCATCGACACCTTGCCCATGCCGGACAAGTGAAAGAGCGCGTAGACGAGCGCGGAGGCGTGGCCGCCCGAAAAGACGAGACGGTCGCGGCCGGGAAAGAGGGGGTCTTTCGGATCGACATTGAGATGCTCCAGCCAGAGGACGCTCGCCAAATCCGCAAGGCCGAGCGCCGCGCCGGGATGGCCGGAGTTCGCTTTTTCAATCATGTCCGCCGCGAGACAACGGATCGTCGAGGAGACCAATTTGTATTCGTCAAGTGTTCGCTTCATCTTTTTGATAATCGGCAGGGCGAGCCGTTGAAGCCCGCCCCGCCCATCGTGCATTCTTTCAGGGTTGTCAGAGAAAAATCAGGCGTCAGTCAATCGT
>CAVEND010000152.1:0-1286 GCA_963616865.1 Faecalibacterium prausnitzii
AGACGACCTCGCGCCACTACGACCACTACAAATACCTCGACGAGACACGCGCGCTCGTCGAACGCGCCGCGACGTGATGCGGATGACGGCGGGCTCACGCCCGCCGAACAGGACAGGCCGCGTAATCCTTGGCGGCGCGGCGTATCGCGTCCGACGCGACGCGGCGACGATCCGCCTCCGGGACGGACATCAGCGCGTCGGCCGCCGACCTGTCTATCCTGATCAGGCGCGATGGCGGGCGCGGCTCGCCCCACCGCGCCGCCGCGCCCAAACGGCCAACCTCCACCTTGACATCAGACTTGGCCATCACGCCTCCTCCGCCAAAAGCTCGTCCGTGACATCGACCCAAGCTGTGCCATTGGTGGCCAGCTGGCCATCCCATGTCATCGTCGTGTAATACCGCAAGATATACACCTCGTCGCCCATCGCCTTGTGTTCCGTCGCCTCAGCGACGGCCTCATCCTCCGTGCGGTCGTTGTCAGTCTCCTCGCCGTTGATCTGGACGGAGTATGTGTAGCGCGGCGTGTCGTCGTGGCAGACGCCACGGTGGTTGTCTTCGCCGTCCACGCAGCAAAGCGCGTCAACAAGATATCCTTCGACCTCGTTGGACGAGACCTCGTCGAGACCCTCGCCAAACTCGCCGATGCCATAATACAACGTCCACTCGTTGCCAAACTCGCGCTTGCGGTCGATGCGCCACGTCACACCATCCGGCAGCGTGGCCAAAAAACCAACTATTGCGTCACGCTGCGCGTCCTTGTCCGGCGCGAGGTAGGCCTCCTCGTCGCGCAGACCGGCCGCGCAAGCGGCCTCGATCAGCAAGTCCTCGTCGCCGTCGACGTGCGCCTCGTAGCTGTCAACCAAGACCTCGTAGCCGTCGCCATCCGTCGACACGCAGACCTCGTGGCCGTCAACCTCGGCGGTCGCGTCAGCGTGGACCTCGTGGTAGCCGGTGTCGATCTCGACGAGGCGCAGCGACCCCTCGTGTTCCTCGACATCGTATTCGCGGTCGTTCGCGTGGTCGCACTCCCATGTCAGCGTCTCGGGGTCAACCGCGACTTCCACGCCCTTGATGCTTTTGATTTTGATCTTGTTCATTTTCTTGTCTCCTTCGTTTTTTTGTTCTTGTTTTTTTTCGCCGGCCGTTGGATTTGTCCATCCCCCAACCGACGCCTATATTGTATCATATTATTTGCCATTGTGTCAATGGCAAAATCAACTTTTTTTATTTTTTTTCACGGCGAAAAAAAAACACGCCCGACTGGGGACAACCAGCCGGGCGACTG
>CAVEND010000152.1:1381-3187 GCA_963616865.1 Faecalibacterium prausnitzii
CCTATATTGTATCATATATTTTGCCATTGTGTCAATGGCAAAATCAACTTTTTTTATTTTTTTCCACGGCGAAAAAAAACACGCCCGACTGGGGACAACCAGCCGGGCGACTGAAACAGCCTCGTGCCTTTCGGCCTCGGCATTTTCGTTTCAATTCACGCGCCCGCGTGGGACGAAAGAGGCGGATGACCGCCAAACAAGAACCCCACGAGGTCGCGACAAGGGACATTATAGCATATCCGACCCGCCGTTGTCTACACGGCGCGATATGGTATAATATGAACCATGAAAGACTGGAAGACATACGCGCTGATTGCGCTTGCGGCATGGTGTGCATACCTTACGTGGAAGGTCGCGAAGCCTCAGGCCCTCGACCCGGACGCTGTTTGGGACGCATATCAGTCCGCGAAAGGCACTCCGGAACCGAAGCCCGGCAATCTGCTGAAGAAATAAAATCGCCCCGCCTTCATCGGTTTTGGGCAAAACCTCGGACGGGGCGGCGCGGATAACGAAAGGCTAACCGCGCAAACCGATATTATAGCACATCGTCACTTCGCCGCACAGTCGGTGCAGTTCCCTGCGGCGCGTCGGGGACGTCGCGCCCTACCGTGTCCGCGCCAGTCTCGCACGGTTCGACCTTGGCCTTGATGCGCTTGACGGAGGACGAGTGGACGACGCCGAAGAACGAGTTGGTCGCCGCGCTGGAATACTCGACGGTGAGCGCGGCGTTTTCCGCGACCCCCAGCCGAAAGCCGGAGAGCCAGTTGAGCGCGTTGACCTGCACCGCGCCCTCGGTGCCGGGGACGGTCAGGCCGACGGCCAAATCCGTCCCCTCGGTGATCTTGCCGCCCTTGTAGACGCACCCGCAGAGCGCGGTCGCAATCGCCAACGCGCCGCAGAGCGCGAAGAGCAATGTCACGCCCGCGCACACGCGCTCGATGGGGTCGAGGGAGTGCGGATGGCGGAGGGAGGAGGGCGGAGTAGATTTCATGCGGTTTCCTTTTGGGTTGGTTGAAAAGTTGAAGGGCTGAAAAGTGGAAGAGTGCGGGCGCGGGCGGCTTGCTTGCCGATGAGGCGTTGCATTTCGAGCTCGCGGGGCGAGAGCTGCCACTTCGTCGCGGCGGCTCGCTCGGCGGCGGCTCGCTCGGCGGCGGCTCGCTCGGAGAGGAGAAGCCCGTTGCCGAATATGCCGTTCGCGCCCTGCGCGTCGAGCTTCGAGATTATGGCGGCGTCCTCGCGGCGGATGCGCAAGTCCGCGCCGTGCGCCGAGAGCCACTTGCCCCGCGCCGCCGTCAGCACCGCGTCGGGGTAGACGTATTTCGGCAGGGGCTTGCCCTTCCTCTCCGCGAGCGCGGCGTCGTTCGCCTCGCGCACCGCCCGCGTGAGGTCGGGGGCGGTCTCGACGACGAACGGCCCCAGGTTCGTCGCGAAAGAGGTCGCCACGACCGCGCCGTTCTCGTAGGTGATGCTCGCGTCCGCCGTGACGATGCCCGCGCCGCTTCGGACGAGGTTGAACGCGGTCAGCCCCGGGCAGAAGATGAAGTAGGGCTGCTTGCGGTCGCGGTAGAAGCGGCAGATTCTCGCGCAGATGGAGAAGGGCGGGTTGTCGATGACGACGCACCCCTGCGGATAGTCGGCGTTCTCGAAGTCGCCGCCGGGGAAGAATGGGCGGACGACGGGCGTGGCGGGGTCGAGGCCGTAATGGGAGAATACCCAGTCGCGGACGGCGGCGTAGACGAGCGGCGGCGTATAGCAGTCGTCGGTCGTCTTCTTCGGCTTGAACTTCTCGACGAAGCCGTCGTAGTC
>CAVEND010000153.1:0-3178 GCA_963616865.1 Faecalibacterium prausnitzii
CTCGTCGTCAAGACGATGACGCCCAAGAAGCCGAACTCGGCCCTCCGCAAGGTGGCGCGTGTGCGCCTCACCTCCGGCTACGAGGTCACGGCCTACATTCCGGGCGAGGGCCACAACCTGCAGGAGCACTCGGTTGTCATGGTCCGCGGCGGCCGCGTCAAGGATCTGCCGGGCGTCCGTTACCACATCATCCGCGGCAAGCTCGACTCGCTCGGCGTCTCCGGGCGCAACCGCAGCCGTTCGAAATACGGCATGAAGCGCCAGAAGAAGGAAGAAGGGAAGTAAGCGATGAGCCGTCGAGGAAAAACGATTGTCAAGCGCGTCACGCTCGATCCGAAGTTCAACTCGGAGCTCGTCGCGCACATGATCCGCGTCATCATGCAGGACGGCAAGAAGACCGTCGCCGAGCGCATCGTCTACGGCGCGATCGACCAGGTCGCCGCCAAGATGAAGGAGGAGCCCGCCAAGTTCGTCAAGGACGAGAAGACGTTCGAGGATCCGCTCGAGGTCGTCTCCGCCGCCATCGACAACATGAAGCCGCAGGTCGAGGTCAAGACGCGGCGCGTCGGCGGCACGACGTATCCCGTCCCGGTGCCGATCGCGGCCAACCGCCAGCTCTCGCTCGCGTTGCGCTGGACGACGCAGTTCGCGTCGGCGCGTCACGGCATGGGCATGCCGGCGGCCGTCGCGGCGGAGATCGTCGACGCCTTCCTGGGCCAGGGCAACGTCATCAAGAAGCGCGACGACGTCCACAAGATGGCGGCGGCGAACAAGGCTTTCGCGCATTATGCGTGGTGAGCCGTCGGGCGACTGCTTTTCCAACAGAAAGATGCATGGCCTTTGAGGCCGTGCATCTTTTCAAGTTTTTATGACGGACGTGTTTGATTCCATCGAGGCGGGGCTTGACGCGCTGCGGCGCGGCGAGATCGTGCTGGTGACGGACGACGCCGACCGCGAGAACGAGGGCGACTGCGTGTGCGCGGCCCGCTTCGCGACGGTCGAGAACGTCAACTTCATGGCGACGCACGCGAAGGGGCTCATCTGCATGCCGATGAGCGGCGCGTGGTGCCGCGCGCTCGACTTGCCGCAGATGGTGCGGCAGAACACGGACAACCACCAGACGGCGTTCACGGTCTCGATTGACGCGGTGGAGACGACGACCGGCATCTCGGCGGCGGAACGCGCGATGACGGCGCGGGCGTGCGTGCGGCCGGGCGTGAAGCCGGGCGACTTCCGCCGGCCGGGGCACATGTTCCCGCTTCAGGCGCGCGAGGGCGGCGTCCTCAAGCGGGCGGGGCACACGGAGGCGACGGTCGATCTCTGCCGCTTGGCGGGGCTGGAGGAAGTGGGGCTCTGCTGCGAGGTCATGAAGGACGACGGCACGATGGCCCGCATGCCCGACCACATCGCGTTCGCGAAGAAGTTTGGGCTCAAGTTCCTCTCGATTGCCGACTTGATCGCCTACCGCCGCCGCACGGACAAACTCGTCGAGGCCGTCGAGGATGTCGATCTGCCGACCGACCACGGGCATTTCCGGCTGAAGATGTATCGCTCGCGGATTTCGGGGCTGGAGCATCTCGCGCTCGTCAAGGGCGATGTCTCGACGGACGCGCCCGTGCTGACGCGCGTCCACTCCGAGTGCTTCACGGGCGACGTGTTGGGGAGCGAGCGGTGCGACTGCGGCCACCAGCTCCACGCGGCGATGGAGGCGGTTGAGCGCGAGGGGCGCGGCGTCATCCTCTACATGCGGCAGGAGGGGCGCGGCATTGGGCTCGCGAACAAACTCCACGCCTACCGCAAGCAGGAGGAGGGGCTCGACACCGTCGAGGCGAACGTCGCGCTCGGCTTCGCGCCCGACTTGCGCGACTACGGCGAGGGGGCGCAGATCCTCGCGGATCTCGGCGTCCGCAAGGTGCGGCTGATGACGAACAACCCCTGCAAGGTCAAGGGGCTCGACGGCTACGGCATCGAGATCACCGAGCGCGTGCCGCTCGTCATCCCGGCGAACGCGCACGACCGACGCTATTTGGACACGAAACGCGACAAGATGGGGCATCTGCTATGAAAATTGCGGTCATCGGCGACGGCGGCTGGGGAACGGCCAACGCGCTTCTGCTCTGCTCGTATGGGCACGAGGTCACGCTCTGGGGGGCGTTCGCGGATTATATCGAGGAGGAGAAAAGGACGCGGCGCAACGAGAAGTTCCTGAAAGGCGTGACGCTGCCCGACGCGCTCCACCTCACGGCCGACTGCGCCGAGGCCGTGCGCGGCGCGGAGGTCGTCGTCCTCGCGCCGCCGTCCAAGTTCTTCACGTCCGTCGTCTCGCGCTTCAAGGGGTTGATCACGAAGGAGATGCTCGTCGTCTCCATCACGAAGGGGCTGTGCGAGAAGACCGACCGCCGCATGACCGACTTGGGCGAGGAGATTCTCGGCACGGGCCCCCTCGTCGCGCTCGCGGGGCCCTCGCACGCCGAGGAGGTCGCGCGCGGCATCCCGACGGCCGTCGTCGCCGCCTCGACCGACCTTGACAAGGCGAAGCGCGTCCAGGAGATTTGGTCGGGCCCGCTCTTCCGCGTCTACACCTCGACCGATCCCGTCGGCGTCGAGATCGGCGGCGCGGTCAAGAACGTCCTCGCCATCGCCGTCGGCTGTTCGGACGGCCTTGGGTTTGGCGACAACACACGCGCCGCGCTCATCACGCGGGGGCTCGTCGAGATGAAACGCTTCGTCCTCGCCTACGGCGGCAAGCCGGAGACGCTTTCGGGGCTGGCGGGGATCGGGGATCTCATCGTCACCTGCACGTCCGCGCACTCGCGCAACCATTCCGTCGGCGAGCGGTTGGGGAAGGGCGAGAAGATTTCGGACATCCTCGGCTCGATGCAGATGGTCGCCGAGGGCGTTTGGAACGCCAAGGTCGTCCACGAGATCGCCGCGCGCCTCCGCGTCGAGATGCCGATCTGCGAGATGGTTCACGCGCTCTGCTACGAGGGCTTCAACGCCCGCGACGCCGTCTCGGCGATGATGCTGCGCGACTTGAAGAGCGAGTGAGGGACGTGGACGGGCTTTCCCTCAACACCGTTTTGAGCGTCTTCAGCTTCGCGTTCGGCGCCTGCGTCGCGAGTTTCCTCAATGTCGTCATTTGGCGCGTTCCGCGTGGCGAGTCGATTGTCTCGCCGCC
>CAVEND010000154.1:0-3154 GCA_963616865.1 Faecalibacterium prausnitzii
AAAGTGCGAAAGTGGATTGAATGCAGGATGATACGAATCTATACGGACGGGCGACGGGGCTGAAGGAGCGCGGCAAGTTCTCGTCCTTCCGCGAGGCCGTCCGCGTCGCCGCCGCCGACCTCTCGCGCGAACGCGATCCCTTTTTCGAGAAACTCGTCGATTCGTGGCCGCAGCTTTTCCCCAACTCCCCCATCCGCCCCGGCCGCATCGAGGGCGGCATCGTCTTCCTTTACGTCCGCAGCGCGGCCGCCCTCTTCGCGGCGCGTCCGCGTCTGAAGGCCATCCGCGAGCGGCTGTTGACGCTTGAGGGGGCGCCCCGCAAACTCGTTCTCCGCCTTGAGGCGCGCGCGACATGATCCTTGCCCTCCTTTTGGCCGCGACCTTCTCCTGCCCGATGGAGCGCGTGACGTCAACCGACCCCGCCAAGGCGCAGTCCGCCTACGACGCGCGTGTCGCGCAGCTCCTCTACGAAACGCCGCTCGCCATCGACTACAAGGCGCGTCCCTACAAACTCGTCCCCGGCTATTGCGAACTGCCCACGCTCGGCGAGGACGGCAAGACCTACCGCTTCCGCGTCCGCGACGGGGAGGGACGGTCGGCGACGAACGCCGTCCAGTCGCTCCAGCGGCTGAAAGACCCGATTTGCCCGAACGGCTGGATCGTGAAGGACGTCGAGTCGATGCGCGTCCTCTCCGCCGACACGTTCGAGATTCGCCTTTCGCGGAAGATCGACTACTTCCCGTGGCTTCTCGCGTGCGCGGGCTCGGCCATCGTGGGCCCCGACATGGAAGGGACGGGGCCGTTCCGACTCGCGAAATGGCTCAAGAACCACGAGATGGTCTTCACGCGGCAACGGCCGAGCGAAAAAGGCTTTGATGTCGTCCGCTACCTCGTCATCGACGACGCGACGACGCAGTGGCTCATGTTCCTGCGCGGCGAGGTCGATTTCCTCTGCGAGATTTCCCGCGACACGTGGGACATGATTGTGGACGAGCATGGCGAACTCGACGGGCGCCTCCGCGCGCGCGGCATCGAGATGCACACGATGCCGACCTTGGAGTCGGCTTACGTGGGCTTCAACATGAAAGATCCCGTCGTCGGCAAAAACAAGAAACTCCGACAGGCCCTCAACTGCGCCTTTGACTATCCCAAGTGGGAGGCCTTCTACAACCACCGCATCTCGCCGAGCACAGGCCCTCTGCCGCCCGGCGTGGAAGGGCGCGTCTCGGAGCCCCTCCCCTACCGCTTCGACCTCGACAAGGCGAAAAAACTCCTCGCGGAGGCGGGCTACCCCGGCGGCATCGACCCCGCGACGGGGCGGCGGCTCGTCCTCACGCTTTCCATCGGCCGACCCGACCAAGCGAGCCGCGAACTGGGGGAACTGCTCGCGTCCTTCTACGACCGCATCGGCGTGAAGTTGGAACTCGCCTTCATGACGTGGGATGCGTATCTCTCCGCCATCAACGACGGGCGCGTCCAGCTCTTCTACCTCATTTGGGTCATGGACTATCCGCACGCGCAGAACATCCTGCAACTCTTCTACGGGCCGAACCGCTCGCCGGGCGTCAACCACGCGAACTATGAAAACCGCGATTACGACGCGGCCTACGAGAAGGGCGACTACCGCCGGTGCCAGGAGATCTTGCGCGAGGACTGCCCGTGGATTTTCACGCACTACCGCGAAGACTGCAAGTTGACGGGGCCCCGCGTCGGGAACTACGTCCCCAGCGACTTCCCGTATGGCGCGGAAGAGCATTTCGAAGCGAGGGAGGTTGAATGAGGACGCTTTATTTGGAACGCTCCGTCTCGACGGGGCGAAACGGCGAATGGATCGAGACGCTTGACCTTGACCCGCCGCCCGAACGCTTTGTCGTGGGTCTGGGCCCTGGGAGTTTCGCGGGCATCCGCGCCGCGCTCTCCTTCGCGATTGGCTACGCGGCCGGGTCGTCGTGCGAGGTGTGGGGGCTGCCCTCGCCGTGCGCGCTCGCGGGGGAAGGGCCTCTCGCCGTCGTCGGCGATGCGCGGCGCGGCCTTCTTTGGGTCGCCCTCTTCGACGGCTTTACGCAAGAGCGAGAGATCTTCCAAGTCCCGCGTGAGGAGATCGCATCCGCGATCCCGCCTCACGTTCCCGTGACGACACCCGACGCGGCGCGGCTCGACGAGTTTTTGCGCACGACCTTTCCCGACCGCTACGTGGGCCCGCGTGTCCCGACGGCGGCGGGTCTTCAAGCGTTCGCCGAGCGGAATCCCAACGCGCTCGTGAAAGATCCGCGCCCCATCTACCTCAACCCGGCCGTCCGCGCATGACGACGCTCGCGGCGAAACTCGAAGCGTGGTTCGCGCGCGCGAAGCGTCCGATGCCGTGGCGCAAGAACCCGACGCCCTATGCGTGCTGGGTGTCGGAGATCATGCTCCAGCAGACGACGTATGCGTCCGCGCTCCCCTACTACAAGCGGTTTCTCAAAGCGTTCCCGACCGTCGCGGCGTTGGCGCGAGCGAGCGAGGAAGATGTCCTGAAGCTGTGGGAGGGGCTGGGCTACTACGCGCGGGCGCGTCACCTCCACAAGGCCGCGCAGCGATTCGCCGCCACGCGCCCCGTCCGCTGGCCCGCGACCTCGGCGGACTGGGCGTTGGTGCCCGGCGTGGGGCCCTACACGGCGGCGGCGTTGGCGAGCGTCCTGTCGGGCGAGCGCGTGCCTGTCGTCGATGGGAATGTCGCCCGCGTTTTCTCCCGCGTTTGGACGCTTTCCGACGACTTCCGCGACAGTGCCGCGAGGGGGAAACTTCAGGCGCGGCTTCAAGGCGAAATCGAAAAAGCGGAAAGCCCCGGCGACTTCAATCAGGCGATGATGGAGTTGGGTGCGCTCGTTTGTTCGCCGCGCAACCCCTCGTGCGGGTCGTGTCCTTTGAAGGGCGACTGCCGCGCACACGAGAAGGGCGTCTGCGAGAACTATCCCGTGCGTGGCGAGCGCGTCATGCGGCCTGTCCGAAAGAAAAAGGTCGTCCTCGTGCGCGACGCGAAAGGGCGCGTCCTTCTCGTGCGGCAGATGGGCGGCGGGCTCCTCAAAGGGCTGTGGGACTTGCCAACCGTGGAGGAGGGCACGTCCTTGACGCACGACTTCTCGCATTTCCGGCTGGAACTCTCCTCGTGCCG